>PNKF01000007.1 GCA_013822285.1 Gemmatimonas sp. | reverse complement strand
GCGGCGGGCGTCGGCCTGTATCGCGATCGCCGTCGCACCACCGAGCGTCAGCTCGAGGCCACCTCGGGCGACCTCGTGCGCATCGACGACCTCACCAGCGAAGTGCAGACGCAGGTGCGTTCGCTGCTCCGCCAGCGCAACAAGGCCGAGAAGGCGGCGAGCCTCACCACGCGTCGCTTTGCCGTGGAGCTCACGCTGGCCTCGCGCGAGATGGCCTCGTGGCAGCAGGAGTTGATCGACCTCGACGAACGCCTCGGGGGCCTGCGCGAAGCGCTGCCCGCCAAGCAGCAGGCCGTGCGCGACGCCGAAGTCGCGCGCGATCTCGCGCAGGCCGCGCGTGCCGCCGCCGAGACGGCGCGCCAGGAGCGCGCCATCGTCGCAGGCCAGGCGCGGCAGAGCGTGTTGGAGTTGCAGCAGGAGCTCGCCGTCGCCGAGGAGCGTCATCGCAATGCGCTCACGCGTCGTGAGCGTGCGCAGCAGGAGCGCTCCGAAGGCGCCGCCTTTGGCGATCGCCTGCAAGGCGAGATGGACGCCGCGCAGTCGGAAGAGACGCTGTGCACCGAGCAGCTGCATGAGGCGCTCGAAGTGCTGCGCGCCAAGGTCGCCGAGGAAGAAGAAGCCCGCACCGTCGTGGCCACCGCGCGGCAGTCGGCCGATGCGGCGGATCGCGTGGTGCGCGAACTGCGCGACACCGCGCGTCGCCTGGAGCTCGAACGGGAAAACGCCGAGCGCGAGCTCGCGGACGTGGCCCAGCGCACGGCTGCACTCGTCGCCGAGCACGAGGCGCTGACCGCGCGCCTGCAGCTCGCCGAGCGCGAGCTCAGCAGCGCCGATGAGCAGTTGGTGATGGCCCGCGAAGCTTCGGCTGCCGCAGAAGCGGCGCTGGAGCAGTCGCGTGCCGCCGCACGTGAGGCGCGTGACCGCGAAGCGGCGGCCCGTGCCGATGTGCGTCGCGTCGAAGAGGAACACACGGCCGTGCAGGGCCGCCTCGCCGCGCTCGAAGGCTTGGAGCGTGAGCGCGTGGGCCTCGCCCCCGCGGCCGCGAAGTTGATGCGTGAGCGCGAGCGCTTCGGCAGCGATGCCGTGCTTGGGCCGCTCTCGGACTTCATCGGCGCCGATGCCGCCGTGGCCGCGCAGATCGAGCGCTTCTTGGGTGCCACGGTGCACGCCGTCGTCGTGCGTGACCGCTCGGCCGCCGATGCGGTGCGCGCCTGGCACAGCGAGACCAACCCCGGCGCGCTGTTGCTGTTGCCGTTGGATGCCTTGCACGAGGCCGCTGGCACCACGGATGCCGACGAGCTCGCCGCGCGTGTGCGCGCCGAAGGCGCCGGTGGCGGCTGGGTCCGCACGCTGCTCGGGAAGGTGAAGGCGACGACGGACGGTTCTGGCTTCATTGACGCCCGTGGTGCGATGTGGTTGCCCGCTAAGGACGCTGGCTCGGCGGGTCCGCTCACGCGTCGCGCCGAACTTGAAGAACTGCGCGCCACGCTGGCCAACGTCGATGTGCGTCGCGCGGAAGTGCAGTCGCGCGCACAGGCGGTGCATGCGGAGGTCGTGCAGGCTGAGGCCGCCGCGGCCGCTGCCGCCGACAACGCGGCCGCTGCCCAGCAGTCGCTCGCGCAGGCCTCGCAGGTGCGTTCGGAGCGCGATCGCGTGCGTGAGCGCGCGGCCCGTGAGCTCGCCGACGCTGTCGCGCTGCAGGAGCGTCTCGCCGGCCGTCACACCGAGCTCGGCGACCGCGTCAACGCCTCGCTGGTTCGCCAGGAAGAGACCACGCAGAAGCTGCTCGAGGCCGATGAAGCCTCGACGGCCGCGCGTGGCTTGCTTGGCACCGCCGAGCGTGCGCAGGACGAGGCCCGCGAAGCCCGCGCCGCGCAGCAGGTGGCGCATGCGCAGGCCGAAGCGCGCCGTCAGGTCGCGACCGAGCGTCGTGAGCGCCTCGCGCGTGAGCGTGCGGCTGCGGCCGATCGCTTGGTCGCGCTGGAGCGTGAGATGCAGGCGCTGGCCGAGCAGGATGGTCAGCTCGAGCAGCAGATGGGCGTGTGGCAGCTGGAGCTCGAGGCGCGTCGTGCCTCGCAGGCCGAGGCCGACCAAGCCCTGCAGGGCGCCGAACAGGCCGTGCGTGAGACGGAGGCGGAGTTGCAGGCCGCCGTCGCCGCGCTCGATGCCTCGCGTATCGATGCCAACGCCAGCAGCGAGACGCTGCACGTGGCCGAGCTGCGGCACACCGAACTCTCCGGCAAGCGCACCGCGATCCGCGAGCGCCTGGAGACCGAGTGGCGTCGTCCGCTCGACGAGCTCTTCGCCAACTACGAGCCCGTCGAGGCCGAAGAGGACGCGCTGCGCGCCGAGGCGGAAGACCTGCGCAAGCAGCTCGAGCAGCTCGGGCCGGTGAATCCGCTGGCCATCGAGGAGCATGAGGAAGAGACCAAGCGCCTCGAGTTCCTCACCACGCAGCGGGCGGACTTGGTCGAGGCTCAGGCCAAGCTGCAGCAGGCCATCAAGGAGATCGACGTCACCGCGCGCGATCTGTTCTTGGCGACCTTCGCGCAGGTGCGGGCGCACTTCCGCGAGATCTTCATGACGCTGTTCGGCGGTGGCGAGTGCGACCTGCGCCTCGAGGATCCGGAGCGTCCGCTGGACTGCGACATCGAGATCCACGCCAGCCCGCGCGGCAAGCGCACGCAGCGCATCCACCTGCTCTCGAGCGGGGAACGCGCGCTCGTCGCCCTGTCTTTGTTGTTTGGCATCTTCTTGACCAAGCCCAGCCCCTTCTGCCTGCTGGACGAAGTCGACGCGCCGCTCGACGACCAGAACATCGGGCGCTTCGTGAAGATGCTGAACCAGTTCAAGACGAAGACGCAGTTCATCGTCATCACGCACAATCCGCGCACGACCACCCAAGCGGCCGATGCCGTCTACGGTGTGACGATGCAGGAGCCTGGTGTGTCGTCGCTGGTGTCCGTGCGCATGCGCGGTCCCGCGGTCGATGCCGCCGAGCCCGAAGCGGCTGTGACCCCCGCGTAAGGATAGAATCGCAATGTTGGTCGTAATGAAGCAGGGCGCGACGCCCGACCAGATCGAGGCGGTGTGCCAGTGGATCCGCGACAAGGGCTATACGGCGCAGCCGATGCCCGGCGCGCAGCGCACGGCCGTCGGCCTCGTCGGCAACGACGGCCGCGTGGACGGCTCGCCGCTGGAAGATTTCCCCGGCGTCGCCGAGGTCATCTACGTCTCGAATCCGTACAAGCAGGTCTCGCGTGAGTGGAAGCAGGAAACCACCATCGTCGAGATCGCGCCTGGCGTGCGCTTCGGCGGCACGGAAGTGCCGATCATCGCCGGCCCCTGCTCCGTCGAGAGCGAGAAGCAGATCATGGAATCGGCGCGCCAGGTGAAGGCGGCCGGTGCCGTCGCGCTGCGTGGCGGGGCGTTCAAGCCGCGCTCGTCGCCGTACTCGTTCCAAGGCATGGGCCTCGAAGGTCTCAAGCTGCTCAGGCTCGCCAAGCAGGAGACGGGCCTGCCCATCGTGACGGAAGCGATGGACGAAGCCGGCGCCGAGCTGGTGGCCGAGTACGCCGACATGATCCAGATCGGCGCGCGCAACATGCAGAACTACTCGCTGCTCAAGATGGCCGGCAAGCTCAAGAAGCCGGTGCTCTTGAAGCGCGGCATGGCGGCGACGATCCAAGACCTGTTGCTGAGCGCCGAGTATCTGCTCGCCGAGGGCAACACGAAGGTGGTGCTCTGCGAGCGTGGGCTGCGCTCGTTCGATACGGCCTCGCGCAACCTGTTCGACCTCACGGCGATCCCGATCGTGCAGGGGCTGTCGCACCTGCCGATCGTCGCGGATCCTTCGCACGGTACGGGGCGGCGCGACAAGGTGCTGCCGATGTCGCGTGCGGCGATCGCGGCGGGCGCGGATGGCATCATCATCGAAGTGCATCCGCAGCCGGAGAAGGCGATGAGCGATGGCGCGCAGTCGCAGACGCCGGTGCAGTTCGCCGAGACGGTCGTGCAGCTGAAGCGCGTGGCCGAGGCGATTGGGCGGCGGATCGCGGGCTGAACTGCTTGCCACAGAGGCACCGAGGCACTGAGCCTTGCGTGCCTCTTGGCCAGTGACTCGCAATCCTCCGTGTCTCTGTGCCTCCGTGGCAACGTTGTTTTCAGGATGCGCGCGTGATTTTCGTGGACTCGGCGCTCGCCGAGCGGTAAATTGAAGGTATGTCCGAGCGCAAGGATATCTGGATCAAGCGGTTCGAGCTCGGCGATCCCGAGGCAGATATGCCGCCTCGCGGCCGCAATCATGACGAACGGCTACGCATGGTCCGCGAGCTCAGCGCGATGGGCTACCGCTGCGACCTCGGCCCGGATTTCCGCGACATGGTCGCGCTGTTCCTCGACGAAGAGGTCCAGTTCCTCATCGTCGGCGCGCACGCGCTCGCGATTCACGGCGTGCCACGCGCGACTGGGGACCTCGACCTGTTCATCGCGGCGAATCCCGAGAATGCGGGTCGAACCTGGCGAGCACTGACCCGATTCGGGGTCCCGCTGGCCGACTTCAAGATGCAGCGGCAGGACTTCGAGACCGAAGGGCCGGTCTTCCAGGTCGGTCAGCCACCCAATCGGATTGATGTAATGACGAGCATCTCAGGGGTCTCGTTCGCCGAAGCCTGGGACGCCCGAGTCGTCGGCAAGTTCGAGGGACGCGATGTTGGCTTCCTGTCGCGCGAGCACCTCATCCGCAACAAGTCGACTACGGGCCGAAACAAGGATCTTGGCGATCTCGACATGCTCGGGCCGCCGCTCGAGGACTGAGCGGCCGCAGGCCCGCGGCCCCGCCAATCAGCTCGCGGAAGCGAAGACTTCGACCTCGCGCTCCAAGCGTGCCCCGAGCCTGTCACGTTCAGTCTCAAGGTCGAAACGCGCTTGGAGGTTCAGCCAGAACTCGGCACTGTTGCCGAAGAAGCGCGACAGTCGCAGCGCGGTATCCGCAGAGATCGCCCGATCGCCATGGACGATCTCATTGATGCGACGCGGCGGGACGCTGATGGAATGCGCCAGACGATACTGCGAGAGATCGAGGGGGACCAAGAACTCCTCCAGCAGCACTTCGCCTGGGTGAATCGGTGCGACCTTCTTGGCCATCGTTGCCTCTAGTGGTAGTCGATGATCTCGACGTCTTCGACGCTGCCGTCCACCAGTCGGACGTGCTCGCGTTCCCAGAGACGCTCCGTGTCTCGGTCTGCGAAGCTGCGAATCATAGAAATAGTAACGCGTGGCGTTATTACAAGCAAGATGCCGCGATCGTGCCGGCGGGGCGCCGACCCCCGAGACGATAGCGGAGGGGTAGCGACGATCGACGCTCGGCGCATCGCCACCGGTGGCGGATCCACGCACTCCGCACGCACCGATGCAGCGGCGCGGTCCCCAAAGCACTTCTTCTGCAGTCTCCGTGTCTTCGTGTCTCCGTGGTGAACGGCAGTTGCCGTTCACTCCGCCACGAACACATCCTGCGGCGCGCGCGCCTTGCGCAGCAACTCCGCTGCCCGCTGCACCACCACATCACCGCGCACCTGCCGCCGCTGCGCGTACGCCGCGCCCCAGCCCTGCCGCGCGATCTCGTCGCCCAGGCGGCGATCCACAAATGCACTCGCCTCGGCGAACGTCGATGCGGTGAAACGCAGCCCCATCGCGCGCATGCGCGTCTGCAGGCGTCCGCGCCACTCGGGGCGCGTGGTGAACATCGAGTCGCGCACGGCGCGCGCCTGCACCAACGCCCGGGCCTCGGCCGTCAGCGCTTCGCGCCAGCGCGGCACGTCGGCCCCGAGCTCGGCGAGCAAACGCCGCTCGTTGGGGTCGAGCGTGCTGTCGCCCACGGCGATGTCGGGCACGATGCCACCGCCGCCGTACACCTTGCGACCGCTGGCCGTGCGGAACAGTGGGCGCGCGGTGTCGGCGTCGGCGAGGGGTTCTTCGTCAGGCGGCGCGACTTCGAGCGAGCGGCCCAGCGGCGTGAACCAGCGCGCTTCGGTAAGCGAGATCGCCGCGCCGTTGTCGAGCGGGTACACCGTTTGTGCGCTGCCCTTGCCGTAGCTGACGCGGCCGAGCACGACGGCGCGGTCGTGATCCTGCAGGGCACCGGCGACGATCTCGGCGGCGCTGGCCGTCAGACCGTTCACCAGCACAGCCATTGGCAATCCGCCCCATCGCTCAGCGGTTGAATCGACGTAGGTCTTGTTCGCGTTCGCCGACCGCCCGCGGGTGGTGACGATCTGCTGTCCCGGCATCAAGAAGAGATCGGCCACACCGACGCCCTGCTCGAGCAGCCCGCCGGGATTGTTGCGCATGTCGAGGACCAACGATGTCGCGCCCGCACGACGCAGCGAATCCACCATCGAGATCAACTCGGCTTCGGTGGAGTCGGAAAAGGTCGTGACCGCGAGGTAGCCCACGCCGCCGTCGAGGACGACTGCGCGCGTGACCGCGCGATTGCGGATATCCGCACGCTCGAGCGTGACGGTGATGCGCGTGCCCTGCCCGCGTTCGACGACGAGCCGCACCGTGCTGCCCAGTGGGCCACGCAGACGCTCGCGGGCTTCCTGCACGGTCCAGCCTTGCATGGACTTGCCGTCGAGCTCGATCAAGCGATCGCCCGTCTGCAGACCGGCGCGTTCAGCAGGAGAGCCCGCGCGCGGTTGGATGACGGTGATCCAGCCATCGATGACGTCCACGCTCAGGCCCACGCCGCGGTAGGCGTTGGAGGCCGAGAGCTGCAGGCTCTCGAGGCGATCCGGCGTGATGTAGGCGGAGTTCGGGTCGCCGAGTTCGTCGAGCATGCCCGCGACGGCGGCCTGCCAGAGTTGTTCTTCGTCGACAGGCTCCACGTAGCTGTTGCGCACGCGGTCCATCACGGCGTCGAGCAAGCGCGCGCCTTCCTCGGAGCGGCGTTCGTCGCGGTCGAGGGCGCGGCCCAGCAGCCAGGCGCCGGAGAGCAGCGCGATGGCGATCAGCGCCGTCGGCGGGAGCAGGCGGAAGCGGTTCATGCGCGACCCTTACGGGAGCCGATGAGCGAAGGCTTCACGCGCGAGACCCCGCGCGGCTGAGCAAGGCCGGGCAATGCGCGGCGATCGCGGCCTGCACGCGCTGTTCGACTTCATCGAGAGAGCCAGACGCATCCACCGCGACGATCTTCCCGCACTCCGGATGCGCGCGCTGCCAGCTCGGCTCAGCGAACTGATCGAAGGCCGCGGCCACGCGATCGTGGAAGCCGCGGTCGGCGCGCTCGAAGCGGTCGGCCTCGCCCCGCTTGCCTGCACGGTCCAAGCCTTCGGAGACAGGCAATCGCAGGAGTACCGTGAGATCCGGCACCAGCCCCTGCGTGGCAAGTTCGTTCGCCGCGCGAACTTCTCGCGAGGGCAGTCCGCGGCCGTGGATCTGATACGCGTAGGTGGAGAGCAGGAAGCGATCGAGCAGGATGTGCTGCCCCGCAACCAGCGCCGGCTTCACCACCGTGTGCACCAACTGTGCGCGCGAGGCCACGAACAGCGAGGCCTCGGCCGTCGGGGCCAGCGGAAGGTCGGAGTGCAGGAGGATCTCGCGGATCCTGTCGCCGACGGGCGTTCCGCCGGGTTCGCGATACACCGCGTGCTTCACGCCATCGACCGTGAGACGCGCCGAGAGGCGCTGGAGCTGGGTGGACTTCCCCGCTCCCTCGCCTCCCTCGAAGACCACGAGCTGACCGCGCAACGCGAGCGTGCTCAGCCCAGAGTGATGATCGGGCTCGCCGCGCCCTTTTTGATGCCCTCGAGCATCCACTGATTCACCTGCTGCATCACCTTGTCGAAGTTCTCGTTGGCGGCGATGAAGCGCTGGTAGAGGGCGTTCGTCTGCACCTGCGAGAGCAGCTGCTCGAGCTGCTCTTCCATCTTCGGTGTCGGCGAGGAGCCCGCCTGGATCAGCGCTTCCGCGTCACGGCGCAGCGTCTCCATGGCCTGCAGCGCCTCGACGAGCTGCTTGTCTTCCTGCAGCGCCTCGTTGGACCGCTTCACCGCCTGATACTCCGCGCTCTGGCCGATGAGGCGGCCCAGTTCCACAGCCTTGTCGCTCAGCATCTGATCTAACGCTCCTTTCGTCGGGCCACCACGAAACGCGGGCGGCCGGTCAAGTCGAGTCGATGTTCGACGTCCGTGAATCGGTCGTCGGCTTGGACCGCTTGGACTGCGAGGTCGCAGCGTCGGCTGTCCACTTCCATGGCAAGTAATCCGCCGGGCTGGAGGATGTCTCCCGCCTGGCTGATGAGCTTTTCGATGACCGCCATCCCGTCCTTGTCCGCAAACAGAGCCGAGTGGGGCTCCCAGTTGCGGACGTTGGGGGGCAGTTCGGGCAGCTCAGGTGGGGAAATATACGGGGGGTTGGAGACTACGGCTTCAACGATTTCGCCCTGCATGGGGGTGAGGACGTCGCCGAGGCGGAAGTCGAGTCTGGGCCGACGGTCTTCGGGGATGGCCTGGAGGTTGGACTTGGCGACTTCTAGGGCCTTCTCCGAGATGTCGATGGCGACGATGCGCTCGAAGGCACTCTCGGCAGCCAGGGCTAGGGCGATGGCGCCTGATCCCGTTCCCACGTCCACGACGGTGCCCTTGCCGCCTCTTTGGGCGGCGATGACGAGTTCGACGAGGAGCTCGGTTTCGGGCCTGGGGATCAGGGTGTCAGGGGTGACCCTTAGCGTGAGGTGGCGGAAGGGGGCTTTGCCGACGGCGTATTGGAGGGGCATGCCTTGCTTCAGCTTCTCGGCGGCCTGTTGGATCGCGTCGACCTCGGCCGGTGTGAGCTCGTGGTCGGGGTTGGCGCTGGGCCAGAACCTCGGCTTGTCGAGGACCCAGGCGATGAGGTCGCGGGCTTGGGAGCGAGCGGGGGGGGTGCCGGGGCGGACTAGGGCCTCTGAGATGAGGTCGAGCATTTCAAGCGTGCGAAGCATTGCGGGAAACTTAGCCACACTTCACGTTCCACTCGGCACCGACTGGAGCCAGCCGCCCCTCGCGACCCCGCCGATGCCCCTGACACCACACCACGCCAAGTACTACGCCCACGACCTGACCCGACGCGCCGCCGGCGGCATCGACCGCCTCTCCACGGCGCTCTTCGACGCCGCGGTCGATCTCAATCCGCACCAGATCGAAGCCGCCCTCTTCGCGCTGCAGTCGCCACTGTCCAAGGGTGTGATCCTCGCCGACGAAGTCGGCCTCGGCAAGACCGTCGAAGCGGGCATCGTCCTCTGCCAGCTGTGGGCTGAGCGGAAGCGGCGACTGCTCGTCATTTGTCCGGCCTCCATTCGCAAGCAGTGGGCGCTCGAGCTGACCGAGAAGTTCCACCTGCCTGTGAAGGTGCTCGATGCCACATCGGTGCGCGAAGCAAGACGCGCCAGCCGCGACCCGCTGGCGAGTGGCAACATCCTCGTCCTATCGTACCACTTCGCCAACGCGCTGCGCGACGACCTCAAGGGCGTGGCCTGGGATCTCGTCGTCATTGACGAAGCGCACAAACTCCGCAATGCTTACCGTCCGAGCAACAAGGTCGGCCAAGGCATCCGATGGGCCACGGAGGACTGTCGCAAGCTGCTCCTCACGGCCACCCCCCTCCAGAACTCACTGCTGGAACTGTACGGCCTCTCCACGCTGATCGACGACACGCTGTTCGGTGACGTCACTGCGTTCAAGTCGCTCTACGCCAGCGCCGGTAGCAATCTCGACGCCCTGCGCGCTCGGCTCGCCACCTTCTGCACACGAACGCTCCGCAACCAAGTCACGGAGTACGTGAGGTACACCGAGCGACTGCCGATCACGCGTCCGTTCTCCCCGACGGACGACGAACACGCGCTCTACGAGGCGGTCTCCGACTTCCTGCAACGCGAGAACAGCTACGCCCTGCCGCAGCGGCAGCGCCACCTGACGGCGCTGATCCTCCGCAAGCTGCTCGCGTCGTCGTCGCCGGCCATCGCGGCCACGCTGGATGCACTTCGCGAACGGCTGGAATCGCTCCGCGACGAGAAAGTCGGGAATGACCCAGAATTCGCGGAACGGCTGATTGAAGCCGAGGAACTCGAGGACGATCTCCTCGATGAGATCCTGCAAGCGGATGACGAAGATCCCAGCATCGCTGAGCGGCCAGCGGTCATCAATCGGCAACAGCTCCGGGAGGAGATTGAGATCCTTCGGCGCCTGGCCGACCGGGCGCGACAGATTGGCGTGGACAGCAAGTCGACCGCGCTGCTGACCGCCCTCGACGTGGGCTTCAGCGAGATGGCCAAGACTGGCGCCGCACGCAAGGCGCTGGTTTTCACCGAGTCGCGGCGCACGCAGGACTACCTGCAGAGCTTCCTCGAGTCCAATGGCTACGCCGGCCAAGTCGTGGTCTTCAACGGCAGCAACGGCGGCCCCGATGCCTCCGCCATCTACGAGCGTTGGCTGGAGACGAACCGCGACAGCGACCGCATCTCGGGCTCCAAGGCGGTGGATCTCCGCACGGCGCTGATCGAACACTTCCGCGACCACGGCAGCATCCTCTTGGCCACCGAGGCGGCCGCCGAGGGGATCAACCTGCAGTTCTGCTCGTTGGTCGTGAACTACGACTTGCCCTGGAACCCGCAGCGTATCGAGCAACGCATTGGGCGCTGCCACCGTTACGGTCAGCAACACGACGTGGTCGTCATCAATTTCCTCAACGAGCGCAACGCGGCCGACAGACGCGTGCTCGAGCTGCTCACCGAGAAGTTCTCACTCTTCAGCGGCGTGTTCGGTGCCTCGGACGACGTACTCGGCAGCATCGACAGTGGCGTGGACTTCGAGCAGCGCATCCTCGCCATCTATCAGGAATGCCGCTCTCCCGCGGAGATTGACGCGGCGTTCAAGCGACTGCAGGACGAACTGGACGAGCAGATCCGCTCCCGCCTCGACGAGACGCGCCGCGCCCTGCTCGAGCACTTCGACGAAGACGTGCACCAGCGCCTGCGACTTCGCTTGGCCGATACGCAGGCGCAGTTGGACCGCGTCGGGCGGCGTTTCTGGGCGCTCACCCGCTGGATGCTACACGATGCCGCCCGATTCGACGATTCGGCGCTTGCCTTCGACCTGCTGCGCTCCCCCACGACGGAGATCGCGACGGGCCGGTATCACTTGATCTCCCGAACTCATCCGCGCGTGAGCGAGGGCGAGCCAACGGCTGACGAGGGGAGTCGCTTTCTCTACCGCCTGTCACACCCGCTCGGTGAGCACGTGGTGGAGTCCGCGAAATCCTTGCTTACGCCCGACGCCGAGATCGTCTTCGACGTGACGCGGCATCCGACACGGGTAGCGGCCGTGGAGGCACTTCGAGGCCGTTCCGGATACCTCGCGCTGACGCGGTTGGCCGTTGACTCGTACGAGCGCGAGGAGTACCTGCTGTTCACTGGCTTCGACGACACCGACGCGCCAATCGACCAAGAGACGATGGAGAAGCTCTTCGCCCTCGCCGGCACGGCCCACCCGTACACGATTCCCGATACTTTGGCCGAGCGCCTGCGGCTGGAGGCGGAGCGCCACGCCCGGGCCACGCTCAGCCGGTCGCTAGAACAGAACAACACCCACTTCCAGGCGGCGCGCGAGAAGCTCGAGCGTTGGGCTGAGGATCTGGTGTTCGCTGCCGAGAAGGCGCTGCACGACACCAAAGAGCGGATCAAGGTGCTGCGCCGCGAGGCGCGGCAGGCCGTGACACTTGCGGAACAGCACGCCATCCAGGAGCGCATTCAGAAGCTGGAGAGGCAGCAGCGCCAGCAGCGGCAGGAGATCTTCGCGGCCGAGGACGAGGTGTTCGCGAAGCGCGACCGGCTGATTGACGAACTAGAGCGGAGGCTGGCCCAACGGACCGAGTCGGAGACGCTGTTCGCAGTCCGCTGGGCGGTCGTATGAGCGGCGGCGAGTTGCGCTCGGCCAACCCTCAACCTTCCACTCAGCCGGACACGGCGCGACTCGGAAGTCTGGCGCCTTCCGATACTTCAGAGTACACTTCCGAGTAATGAACCTCCTCGACGCGCTGCGGCGCCCCGAAAGCAAGACCCTCGAGTTCAAACGGGACCTGTCGTCGCCCGACGGCGTGCTGCGCACGATCGTCGCCTTCGCCAACACGTCCGGGGGCACCGTCCTGATTGGCGTCGAGGATGGCACTCGGCACGTGCGCGGCGTGGTGGATCCGATGGCCGTTGAGGAACGGCTGGCGAGCCTGATCTCCGATGCGATCACTCCGCGCCTACTGCCCGATCTCGAGGTGCTCTCGTACCGAAAGGCACAGGTCCTCGCGGTGCAGGTGTATCCCAGTGCCAGCCGTCCGCACTACCTCACCAAGGCCGGACCGGTGGCCGGGACCTACGTGCGGGTGGGCTCGACGAACCGCCGAGCCGACGAGGCGTTGATTGCGGAGATGCGCCGCTTCGCCCGTGGCGAGGCCTTCGACGAGCGCCCGTTGCCGGACCTCGACTCGGAAGCGATCGACTTCCGAGCTGCTTCCGAGTCGTTCGCTCCGCTGCGACGGCTCACCCGCCGGGATCTCGACACGCTCCGGCTCACGACCACGCATCAAGGCCGCAGCGTCCCCACGGTAGGTGGGGTGCTGCTCTTTGGCGTTGATCGGCTCGCGCACTTCCCGGATGCCTGGATCCAGGCGGGACGCTTCCGCGGGATCGACCGTGCCTCACTCACGGACCATACCGACCTCAAGGGGTCGCTGCTGACCGCGATTCCGGACGCCGTTGGCTTTGTGGAGAAGCACGCGACACGCGGAGCGACGATCGGTCGCACGAAACGCGTTGATCGCTGGTCATTCCCGCCCCTGGCGGTGCGCGAGGCAATCGTCAATGCGGTCGCGCACGCCGACTACTCTCAATCAGGCGCACCGATTCGTCTGGCGATCTACGACGACCGGATGGAGATCGAGAACCCGGGGCTCCTGCCCTTCGGACTGACGGTCGCGGACCTCCCGCTCGGGGTGTCGAAGCTGCGCAACCGTGTCCTGGGCCGGGTCCTCCAGGAGCTCGGTCTGGTCGAGCAATGGGGGAGTGGCGTGCAGCGGATGATCGGAGCCTGTCGTGATGCCGGGCTCGCGCCGCCAGAGTTCGAGGAGGTCGGCCTCAGGTTCCGCGTCACCTTGCGCTCGGCTCAGGTGACGGCGCCGCGACTGGATGAGACGGACCGCCGCATCATCGCCTTCGTCAAGGCACCGGATGGCCGAGCGACCCGGGAGATCGCTGCTGACATCGGCCTGACACCGCGGGCGACGCGCACACGGCTGGCCACGTTGATCGACCTCGGCTTGATTCGGGAAATCGGCACCGGACCGCAGGACCCACAGCGCAGATACTTCTCAACGGACAATCAATGAGTACGCAGTACACCAAGCTGAAGGCCCTCCTGCAGGAACTCTTCCAGCTCGACCAGCCGGACTTGGACTTTGGCCTCTATCGTGTGATGCACGCCAAGAGCGCCGAGGTGAGCCAGTTCCTGGATAAGGACCTGCTGCCCCAGGTGCAGGCGGCGTTTGCGCAATACCAGTCGGCGGACAAGGCGGAGCTCGAAAAGGAGCTGGCCAAGGTGAGTGCCGGGGTGGAAGCGGCGGGGTTGAGCCCGGACGATTCCCCGAAGGTGAAGGAGCTGCGCGCTCGCCTTGCCGCCGAAGCGGTGGACGTCAAGGCGCTGGAGCGTGAGGTGTACGACCACCTGTACGCGTTCTTCCGCCGCTACTACTCCGAAGGCGACTACCTCGCCAAGCGCGTGTACAAGCCGGGCGTGTACGCCATTCCGTACGAGGGCGAAGAAGTCACACTGCACTGGGCCAACAAGGACCAGTACTACATCAAGACCAGCGAGTACCTGCGCGACTATGCGTTCCGGCTGCGGCCCGATGACGAAGCCAATCCGATGCGCGTGCACTTTCGGCTGGTGGACGCCGCTGAGGGCGAGCACGGCAATGTGAAAGCGGCGGAGGGGAAGGAGCGGCGGTTCAAGCTGGCGACGGAGCAGCCGCTGGCGCTGGAGAATGGCGAGCTGGTCGTGCGGTTCACCTACCTGCCCGATGCGAAGAAGCAGGCGGAACTGAACAGCGAGGCGGAAGCGACGGTCTTGGCGAATGCTGATGCCGAGTTTGCCGACTGGATAACGGCGCTCAAGGCGCTGGCGCCGACCGAAAAGGACCCCAGGCGCACAGTATTGGCCAAGCATCTCAAGGGGTACTCGGACCGCAACACCTTCGACTACTTCATTCACAAGGACTTGGGCGGCTTTTTGCGCCGGGAGCTTGACTTCTATATCAAGAACGAGGTGATGCACCTCGACGACGTGGAGAGCGAGACGGCGCCGCGGGTGGAGCAGTACCTGTCGAAGATCAAGGTGGTGCGGCGCATTGCGGGGAAGATCATTGACTTCCTGGCGCAGTTAGAGGACTTCCAGAAGAAGTTGTGGCTCAAGAAGAAGTTCGTAGTGGAAACGTCGTGGTGCATCCGGCTGGGGGTGATTCCGGAGGAGTTCTACGCAGAGATTGCGGCGAACGAGGCGCAGCGGGAGGAGTGGGTGCGGTTGTATGCGATTGACGCGATTGCTGGGGATCTTGTAGCGACGGCATACAGTGTGCCGTTGACGGTGGCGTTCCTCAAGGGGCAGCCGTCGTTAGTGGTGGATTCGGGACACTTTCCACCGGGGTTCACGGCTCGGCTGTTAGACGCGCTGCGCGACGTTGACGAGCAGACGGATGGTGTGCTGTTTCACAGCGAGAATTTCCAAGTTCTTCAATTCCTTGGCCAGCGTTTCTCCGACGAGCTCGATATGGTGTACGCGGATCCCCCGTACAACACGTCAGAGGAGTCCTTCGTCTACAAGAACCTCTATCGGCACTCGAGCTGGCTCGCAATGATGGAGGCTCGTGCACGGATTGCTCGCACACTCCTGGCACCAAGTGGCGTCTCGTACTTTGCGATTGACGACGCGGAGATGGCGCGACTAACTGTAGCTCTCAACGAGATCTTTGGAGCCGACAACGCGCTCGGACCGCTTGTTGTGCAGTCCAACCCGCGTGGTCGTGGAATCAACAGCTTCTTCGCGACGAGCCACGACTATTATCTCACATACGCACGTGATTCTAGCCAGGCAAACATCTTCGACTTGCCCCTGACCGAAGAGCAAGCTGCCTCTTACCAGCATGGCGAAGCGCAGGAATCATTTAGACTCTTGCCGTTTCGCCGAAGCGGCGGACTCTCAACTCCTGAGGAACGGCCCAACTCAGAGTTCCCGCTCTATTTCGACCCACAAACGCATCGAGTGTCCACGGTAGACTCTCCCGGGGCAATAGCTATCATGCCCATTGATTCGGCTGGGTGACGGAGAGTATGGCGCTGGTCGGATCGCGAGAAGATCAATCACGCAGGTGCGCGAGGAGATTTCGTTGTTAGGGTTAATGACGGGCGCTACACCGTGCTCTTAAAGGACTTCTATAAGCCGGGTCGTAAGCCAAAGACCATTTGGGGAGACTCAAAGTATGATGCGTCGTCCCACGGCACAAACCTCTTGCTGGCGATTCTCGGCGACCGCAGTCTGTTTTCGTACCCCAAATCCATCTTCTCGGTCGAGGATGCGCTCAGGAGTGGCCTCGTCGAGGACGGAACTACGCTCGACTACTTCGCCGGCTCCGGAACCACCGGCCACGCCGTCATCAACCTCAACCGCGAAGACGGTGGCCGCCGCAAGTTCATCCTCGTCGAAATGGGCGACTACTTCGACACCGTCCTCCTGCCGCGCATCAAGAAGGTCACCTACACCCCCGAGTGGAAGGACGGCAAGCCCAAGCGCCTCGCGACGGCCGAGGAATCGGAGCGCGCGCCACGCATCGTGAAGGTCGTGCGGCTGGAGTCGTACGAAGACGCGCTCAACAACCTCGAGACACGCCGCAGCGACACGCAGCAGCTGCTCCTCGACTCGCCCGAAGCCCAAGGCCCGGACGGGCTCACGGAGCAGTACGTCCTGCGCTATATGCTCAATGTCGAAACGCGCGGCTCGCAGTCGCTACTCAACGTGCAGGCCTTCAGCGATCCAACGGCCTACAAGCTCAAGGTCAAGCGCCCAGGCTCCGACGAGAGCCGCGAGGTGCACGTCGACCTGTTGGAGACCTTCAACTGGCTGCTCGGCCTTACGGTCCGCCACATCGCCGCACCGCAGACGTTCTCTGCGGCCTTCGTGCGCGACGGCGAGGGGCGCCTGCAGCTCAAGGATGCCCGCATCAAGCAGGATGCCGCTGGCCCGTACTGGTTCCGCACCGTCACCGGCACCACGCCCGACGGTCGCAAGGCGTTGGTCATCTGGCGCAAGTTCACCGGCGACCCGGAGCAGGACAACCTGGTCCTCGACGAGTGGTTCACCAAGCAAGGCTACACCTCCAAGGACCGCGAGTTCGACCTCATCTATGTGAACGGCGGCAACAACCTCGAGAACCTGAAGACGCCCGATGACCGCTGGAAGGTGCGGCTCATCGAGGAAGACTTCCATCGACTGATGTTTGAGGGGACGGAGAGCTGATGCCTAGAGGACGACCGCGCGCGGCAGGTGCCGCCGCCCCAGCCCCCGCCCCAAGGGCCCGCCGCGCCGCGACCCAGCCACAGATTCCCTTTCCGTACAAGCTGGTCCTCAACCAGTGGATGCTCTCGCTGTTCAACGTGAAGCGCTTCGAGGAGCTGGCGGCGCACCTGCGCGACGAAGCACTTGAGGGAATGGACGAGAACAACGTCCACCGCTTCCACCACGCGCTGACCACCCAGTTCTTCAATCTCACGCAGCTGAGCACGGATGACCTGCTCCGCTACGACCAGCACATCGTGCGCCACACGCAGCGCCTCAACGAACGACGGTTGACGCGCGGTGAGGACCCGCTCGTCTGGAAGTACTTCCAGTACCTGAGTCTGCTGTTCACGGAGATCTACCTCGACCGCTACTTCACCGACGCCCAGGCGTTGCTGGCGGCGCTCAACGGGCAGGTGGCCGCGTACAACGTGGACAAGCCTGAGCCGGATCAGATTGCTCCGTTCGATGAATCGGCCGAGGCGTGGCCGCAGCTCAACAAGCTGGCGTTCTGGATGGCCACCGGCAGCGGCAAGACGCTGCTGATGCACGCCAACATCCTCCAGTACCAGCACGCCTTGGCCACGCACGGGCGCACACGCGAGCTGAACCGCATCCTGCTGCTCACGCCCAACGAGGGGCTCTCGCAGCAGCACCTGCGGGAGTTCGAGGCGGCGGGGATCGCCGCCGAGCTGTTCAACAAGGACGGCCGCGGCCTGTTTAGCGGACAGGCGGTGGAGATTCTCGAGGTCACGCGCCTGCGCGAGGAGATGGGCGAGAAGACCATCGCCATCGATGCCTTCGAGGGGAAAAACCTCGTGTTGGTGGACGAAGGGCACCGCGGCGCCAGCGGGGGCAAGGAGGGCGCGTGGATGAAGGCCCGCGAGAAGCTCTGCGAGAAGGGCTTCTCCTTTGAGTACTCCGCCACCTTCGGCCAGGCCGTGAAGGGGAGCGCCGCGCTCACCGCGCTGTACGCAAAGAGCACGCTGGTGGACTACTCGTACAAGTACTTCTACGGCGACGGGTTCGGAAAGGACTACCAGATCCTCAACCTCGACGCCGACACGCAGGCCAGCCATCAGGACCTATACCTCACGGCCTGCCTGTTGACGTTCTACCAGCAGCAGCGGCTGTACCGCGAGCACACGGGTGCGTTCAGGCCGTTCAACATCGAGCGGCCGCTCTGGGTGTTCGTGGGCGGTAGCGTCACGGCTACGCTCGCCACGCGCGATGCCACGGACATCGTGGAGATTCTGCAGTTCATGGCCCGATACGTGGCGGACCGGGCGGGTAGCACGGAGCGTATTCGTCGAGTGCTCCACGAGGGATTGATCACGTCAACCGGACGCGATCTCTTCGCTGGTCGGTTCGCCTCTCTCAATACGAGCGGGCTGACGCCGTCGCAGATCTTCGACGACACGCTGGCGACGCTGTTCAATGCGCCGGCCGGCGGCCTGCTCTACGTCGAGAACCTGAAGGGCGCCACGGGAGAGATCGCCCTGCGACTCGGCGCTGAGAACGAACCCTTTGGTGTGATCAACGTCGGCGATGACGCCAAGCTGGTGAAGCTCTGCGAGGAGAAGGGTCTCGCTACGGGGGAGCGCGACTTTGCGACGTCGCTATTCCACGGCATCAACGCGCCGGAGTCGTCGGTCAACCTGCTCATCGGCTCCAAGAAGTTCACCGAGGGCTGGAGCAGTTGGCGCGTGTCAACGATGGGCTTGATGAACGTCGGCAAGGGTGAGGGAGCACAGATCATCCAGCTCTTCGGCCGCGGCGTGCGACTGAAGGGGTACGGGATGAGCCTCAAGCGTAGCGCGAAGACCGAGCTTCCGCAGGGTGTCGAGCGCCCGCGGCACATCGCGGTGCTGGAGACGCTGGGGATCTTCGGTGTGCATGCCGACTATATGGCGCAGTTCCGCGACTTCTTGGAGGAGGAAGGGCTGCCGTCCAACGAGGAGCGCGTGGAGTTCCTCCTGCCGGTGATCAAGAACCTTGGCACGCAGCGACTCAAGACGGTGCGCCTCAAGAAGACCATCAACGGCGTCAGCACCGAGTTCGGCGACGCCTTCCGCAAGCTGGCGCCGATTCCCACGGTGGCGCCACCGGACCTCACCCGGCCATCCGAGGCCAAGCAACTACACGAGAACCGGTTGGTGCTCGATTGGTACCCGAAGATCCGCGCCATCGGATCGCTGGGCTTGCAGGGCGGCGACGGCGATGGGGCCAAGCACGAGACCCACCTGTCCCCGAAGCACGTTGCATTCCTCGACCTGGACCGCCTGTACTTCGAGCTAGAGCGGTTCAAGGCGGAGCGCGGGTGGTACAACCTGAACCTCACGCGAGCGGGGATTGCCGCGCTGCTGGCCGACACGAGCTGGTACCGCTTACAGATCCCGCCCGCCGAGCTGTCCGGAAGCGGGTTCGAAAAGGTCCGCGTGTGGGAAGAGATCGCGCTGGCGCTGCTGCGGAAGTACACCGAGCGGTACTACACCTTCAAGAAGCGAGACTGGGAGTTGCCGCACCTGGAGTATCGCGACCTCGAGGCCGACGACCCAAACTTCCTCGGCGTGCGCGAGACGCCCAACGACGGCTACTATCGGATACTTATAGACAAATCGCAGGAGGAGATCGTCGCCAAGCTGGAGGAACTCAAGGCGTCGATCGAGCGGGGCGAGATGAAGCCGTGGGAGTTCAGGGGGATGAAGGCCGTGTGGTTCGGGAAGCATCTGTACCAGCCGCTGCTGTACCTCGACACCAACGTGGTGGAGATCAGCCCCGCGCCGCTGAATAAAGGGGAGCGGCAGTTCGTGGAGGATCTCAAGGCGTTCCATGATGCGAACACGGCGTTCTTTGCCTCCCGCGAGCTCTACCTTCTGCGCAACCTGAGCCGAGGACGCGGAGTCGGGTTCTTCGAGGCGGGAAACTTTCACCCAGACTTCATTCTCTGGGTGATTGAGGATGGTAAGCAGCGGGTGGTGTTCGTGGACCCCAAGGGCATTCGCAACCTGTCGTGGGATGATCCGAAGATCCTGTTCCACGAGACGGTGAAGGAGATCGAGGCCCGGTTGGGGGATCCGGCGGTGCGACTGGATTCGTTCATTGTGTCGAATACGCCGTCGGCGACGATGCAACTGCAGTGGAACCAGGACAAGGCAGCGATGCTCGGGCGGAACATAGTATTTCAGGAGGATGCAGCCACGTACGTGAGGACGTTGCTCGAAGCAGAGCGGCATCGGTGAAACGCTCGATCATGCAGGCGTAGTCAATCGAGGCTCTCACCGCGCACAGAAATCGGAAGGCTTGACCGTATTAGAAGACGTCAGAACTGGAGACTCGCCTCGGAACGTGTCGCCTAGCCCTGCACTTCTGAGATGCATGATCCATTCTTCCGTTCCGTCGGTTGCCGTCAGCTACATGACGGTGCAGCTGGACTCCTACTCTGCTATGAGCGCGCAGGCGCTAAACAATCCGCAGACCAAGCAGGGGCTGAAGAGGGTGTTGCTCGATTTGGCTGGGCTGTATGAGAAGCTGCGGGAGAAGGGCTCGGCGGCCTGAGCGCCTCGAGCGTAATGGCTCTCCAGAAAACGACCTAGGTCATCGGCAGCCGGCGTCCTAGCGGGCGAGGAATCACGGCTTCACTTTCTAGCCGTGAAGCGAACGAATGATCGGTGTCAGTCCCCGGTCGTAGGTTCGGTCGCAACCTCCCCCCGACTCGGAACGCCGCGCCCGCCTATGAGCATCCCACTGCCGATTGAACACGTCGCTGCCGGTGACGCCACCGCAGTCCCCGCGACAGCCGCAACCCTTCCTCCCTCGACCGACGCGGACGAAGGCACTTCGACATTCTCTGGCGTCCACGACATCACCAAGTCGGTAGATGTCTGGTTCGCCATCGAAGTATCACAGATCGAGAAGGAGGCCGACGCGTACGCCGAACAATGGGCGCACGAGAACCTTCCGACACTGGCTGAAGTCAACGAGGAGCTGCTCTCGCCGGAGAAAGTGCTGCTGAAGCGCTGCGGCGAACTCTGGCAGCGGTGGCCGCGGCGTATTCACACCAAGTTTCAGGACGCGATCGACGGCTGCGCAGAGGAACTCGGCAAGGCGGTTTCTGGGGCTCGTGCGTCGATCACCGAGATGAGGCTCGCGCGCACGCAGATTCGAGAAGCCGAGGAGCGGATGGAGGACATCCGCGCCGAGACTGCCGCAAATCAAGGACCAGTACGCTACAACGCCTACATTGCAAAGTGGTGGGCCCACTTTCTCGCGTTCATGCTCATCACGGTCGAGTTCATCGCGAACCAACCCGTATTCCGTGTCATCTGGCCCATCAATGCGGACGTAGAAGCCGAACTCTCAGGAATCCTCCAGGACGTCGCTGCAGGTGGCCCACTCGCAGGCCCGAAGATTGCGCTCATCGATGCCATCTCGCACTTCGAAGCCTCGATGCTCGCTCTCGTCGTGGTAGTCTTGCTCTACATTCTCGCGAAGTCGCTAGGCACGTCCCTGCGACCCATCGTGGCCCTGAAGCCCGTGGATTACCCCTTCGCCTCCCGGTCCATCGCCTCTCTGCACAGACAGAAGTGGGTGATGTTCGGGATTGCCCTGCTCGGCACATTCGCCGTCATTTGGTTCCTCTATGCCTCGCGTGGGAGCGCGAGCTCGCTAGTCGCAGAGCGCCTCAAGGCTGCCACTGCCGCTGTCGAGCGCATCAACACGGAGAACGCGGCGCGTTCGGCCCGCGGGGAGATCCTCGGATCAGACAGAGCCCTGCTGCTTGAAGAGGCGACCGCAAACCAGAGCCGCCTCGAGAACACGCTTGGTTTCGCACAAACGATCGAGGCGAATAACTTTACAATCCTGGTCCTCAATCTCAGCCTCGTGTGCTTCGCGCTAGTGCTTGGATTCATGAGCGACTCGCGAGACATCGCGGACACCATGGGTGAGCATCCGGAGCTCCGCGGCTTGAAGGAGCGCGTCGCGCGCCTGACCGAGTCGCTCGTCCGTCAGAGCGCACTCGCGCACGACCACCTGATGAAAGGAGATCGTGCGATTGCGCGGCTGAACAGCCTACTGCGATCAGACCCGCTCTCGACTCTCGAAGCCAAGCGTTCGAGACTCGAGTCAATCATCCCACGCTGGCGTGCAAGGAACGCTGTGCTGCGTGGGTTGGACCCGACGTCGATTGCGGCATTTCGGCGAGACGTACCTCTGATCTTACCGACGCCAGGCAACGACACCGATTTGGTCAAGCCGGACGGTTTTGACTCGAACGTGTCGGAGCTGCGCTCGCTTGGGGGCACGCTGTACAGCGTAGACCGCGAGCTCGACACGCAGCGCTTGGTCGCGGCATGATCGCATTACACCCCCGCGTGGCGCTCACAGGCGCTCTTCTGCTCGTGTCTCTCGCTGTTTCCCCAGCACAGGCGCAGGGCCAGGCAAAGTCTCGTCACTACATCATCGGTGTTGACCGTAGCGGCTCGCGGACGGCGCAACAGCTGGCCGACATGCGTCAGTTCCTCGATGCATTGCTACAGCAGGCGTCGTATGGCGACCGCGTCGAGATTGTCGAGGTCCTCCAATCACCGCTCGACAATGTTCGGCAGTTCCGGGATAGCATCCCTGCGCTGCGCTCGGGACAGGCTCCCTCTAACCGCGAAGAACGTCGCAAGCGCGCCGTGCAGTCAGCGTTCCGGAGTGCGGCGCAGGTTTTCACTGACACCGCTGGGATCTCACGCATTCGGCACACTGACATTTTTGCGTTTCTGACCAGGGTGAGCGACTACATCGAACCCGCGTCGGGCCGTGAGACGCTGCTTATCCTGCTGTCGGACATGATTCACGACACGCCGGAGCTGAATCTCAGCAGATCTAACGCGATTCCTGGGGCGACTTGGATACGCCAGCGCGCGGACGCGGGCCTCGTTCCTTCACTGCGGGGAGCATGCTTCGTCGCCGTTGGCGTGGACGTGGGCACTCCACGTGCGGCGAGGTTGAAGCAGTTCTGGTTCGACTACATGCGCACTGCCGGAGCAATCGTGGTAGACGGCAACTACCGAGGCACAATGTCAGCAGCGAACCTTCGTTGTTGACGTGGGCGGCCTTCAGCATCTCTGGCTCATCTAATTCCGCTCCTATTGGGACTGGAGCCCTAGTCGCCGACCTGCTCGCGTAGCTTCGCCACCGATTGCGTGAGCTGGTGCCCTTGAAGCGTCGCGAGCACCTGATCAACAGTTTGCGCGGGATTCCGCAGATTATCGCTCATCTGCTGGATCATGCTCGACACGCGCCCAGAGTAGAGGTCAATCGCATCCAGCACGAACTCATCAGGATGCTTGACCTCAATGTCGTACTTTGCGAGCGCGTGCTCGGGAAAGTGGCGTAGGTTGTACGTGACGATCAGCTGCGCCTGGGCGCGAATTGCCGCTGCTACTACGTGCCGGTCAGCTTCATCAACCAAGTCCAGGTCCGCGCCCAATCCCTGGTAGTTGCTGACCAGGCAGTCCGGCACGGCATTGACCATCGCGCTCCGGTAGCGACGCAATTGATCGCCCTTCAGTTCGGGAAATCTCCGAGTGAGCGCCCTCCGCCACTCGTCGAGGATGTCATCGCTCCAGCGGGCGCGCACGATTCCGCTCTCCGCAATTCGCATCACCATATCGCGCAGGCGTGCTGGCACCAGCACATTCGCTTCGTAGACGACGATGAATGCCACTTACCCGAACCCTAGCTCCTGATCGAGCGCGGAGAGCTCGGCCAGCGCACCGCGCGACTTCCGCTCCTGCAGCCGCCGATACGCAAACACATCCTCGGCGCGCAGCCGCCGATGCGTCCCCACCATTTCGTACGGAATCGCTCCGGTCTCGACGAGCTTCACGAGGAACGGACGCGAGACATTGAGCAGGTCGGCGGCCTGCTGGGTGGTGAGACGTTCGTGCACGGGGACGAGCGTCACGGCGTTGCCGTTTGCCATCTGCGCCAGCAGTTCCACGAGCATCTGCGCCGCTCGGCGCGGAAGCACGACCGGTTGTTCTCCATCGATGTCGGTGGAGATCGTGACCGTTCCGTCAGTGTGTGCCCGCAGCGAATTCGCCAGCCGCCGAGCGGCATGGCGTGCGAGCTCGATATCTGCGCTCGTGGGGAGATCGAGGGTGTCCGGCACGGCGCTGGGAGTGGAGGGTACCTCCTATTATTCGAAACAAACGACACAACCGCAACAATCGAAACGCATGACAATTCGATTTCTGCGGATATGCATAGAGAGTCAGCATTTCCTATGCATATCCTCGGCACGTGCATAGCACGCAATCATTTTCGCGCACGCCGACCGAATTCGAGTCCAACCACCGGCACCAACACCGTCTCAGCGTCCGGCTCATCCGCAATCTCATGATACAAGCCGAGCCCTAGCCGCAGCTGCTCCACCCGCTCCGCCGGGCGCATCCAACGCCTGCCATACGTGACATGCAGCCCAACCCCCGGATACGACCCATCCGAGAACTGCGTCCCCGGCACGAAGCCCAGCACGGCAACATCCACAAACGCCATGCCGCCGTCCGCCCGTGCCTCACCGATCTGACGCCGCATCAGCGCCTCAAGGCTCGGCACCGCTAACGGATGCACACCGAGCGCAAACGCCGTCGTCGTCCGCGCCCCAGTCTCGTGCTCGGCCTCCAGTCGCAGCAGCGTGAACACACCAACGCCCGGCCGCATCACCCACTGGGCGGGCAGCGGCATCGCCGTCAGCCCCCACAGCATCGCCATCGCCATCACTCGGAGAACCTTCGAACCAGCAGACATAGCGCCTCCCGCGCGTCGCGCGCGCCGCGACCGTCCTGCTCTCAATCTCGGTTCTTCAGAGGACGCGGCAATGAGGGATTTCCGGATACGCCTCGTCAACGCCCTGACCCTGCGCCAGATTCTCGGTATGCCCCCCGTCACCGTCGACCCCGCACGGGTCAAACCCTTCCCCAGCGCCGCCGCCTTCGAGCGCTGGATCTCGGCGAACCATGCCAAGGCCGACGAGCTCTGGCTGCGCATCTACAAGAAGGCCTCCGGCGTGCAGACCGTCAGTTACGCCGAGGCGCTAGACATCGCGCTCTGCTGGGGCTGGATCGACGGTCTCAAGAAGAGCTTCGATGAAGCCTCATTCATCCAGCGCTTTACGCCACGCCGCCCCAAGAGCGTATGGAGCCAGGTGAACCGCGAGCACGTCGAGCGACTGATCCGCGAGCAGCGCATGACGCCGCATGGCCTGAAGCACGTCGACGCCGCCAAGCAGGATGGCCGCTGGGATGCCGCCTACGCGCCCATCCGCGCCGCCTCCTCGGATGGCATCCCCGACGATCTGCGCGCGGCCATCAAGGCCAACGCGAAGGCCGAGCGCACCTTCAAGACGCTGAACAAGATGAACCTCTTCGCGCTGAACTACCGCACGACGGCAATGCGCACGCCAGCAGGCCGCGCGAAAAAGATCGCCGACCTGGTCGCCATGCTCGCCCGCGGCGAAACCATCACGCCACTGCCGAAGCCGGCCAAGAAGAAGTAGCGTCCATCATGAAGCTCGAGCGCGTCTTCGCCATGAAGTTCTCCTCGGTGTATCCGCTCTACGTCACCAAAGCCGAGCGCAAGCAGCGCACGAAGGCCGAAGTGGATCAAGTAATCCGCTGGCTCACGGGCTACACCGCCGCGGGGCTGGCCAAGCAAATCAAGCGCGAGGTCGACCTGCGGACCTTCTTCGATGAAGCGCCGCAGCTGAACCCGCACGTGGGGCTGATCACCGGCGTAGTCTGCGGCGTACGCGTGGAGAACGTCGAAGATCCACTGATGCAGAAGATCCGCTATCTCGACAAGCTGGTCGATGAACTCGCGAAGGGTCGCCCGATGGAGAAGATTCTCCGCACCCCCACCTGACCGGAGTCGCCGTGCGCCACAGCGAACGCCACCGCACTGCCCATATCGGCTGGCTCCGCGCCGCGGTGCTCGGCGCCAACGATGGCCTGATCTCCACGGCGAGTCTCACTATCGGCGTCGCGGCCTCGGGCAGCGAGCGCGCGGCCATCCTCATCGCGGGCGTCGCCGGCGTGGTGGCGGGCGCGATGTCGATGGCGGCCGGCGAATACGTCTCCGTGAGCTCGCAGGCCGACACGGAATCGGCAGACATCGCGCGCGAGCGCGGCGAACTGGAGACGCAGCCCGAAGCCGAACTCGCGGAGCTCGCGGGCATCTACGAGTCGCGCGGCCTCAGCCCCGACCTCGCCAAGCAAGTCGCCGCGCAACTCACCGCGCACGACGCACTCGGCGCACACGCGCGCGACGAACTTGGCCTCACCGAAGCGAGCACCGCACGGCCACTGCAAGCCTCATTGGCATCGGCGGCGTCATTCGCGGTGGGCGCTGCCCTGCCCGTGCTCATCGTCGCCTTCGCGCCCGCAGCTTCGCTGTCTCGTCTCGTGATCGGCAGCACGCTCGTGCTGCTCTCCATACTCGGCGCACTCGCCGCGAAAGTCGGCGGCGCTCCGGTGGGGCGTGCCGCATTCCGCGTCGCCTTCTGGGGTGCCATCGCGATGGCGGCGTCAGCGGGTGTCGGACGCCTTTTCGGGACGCAGGTCGTCTAGCGCCGCGCGACCTATCTATGGTCGAGGGCTGGGCAGCTTTCCATCAGGGCCGAGCACGCCTTCCATCCGTAAGTGCGTAACCGACGGGCCATCCTTGGTCATCGTCACCAAGGTCAGATGGTCGAAGGCCATCGGATCCCGTGGATTCTGGCTGCCGCCCGTGGTGCCGAGCGTGTAGTACTCGCGGCCAAGCCGCTCGCGCAGCGCCAACGAGTGCAGGTGGCCACTGAAGACCGTATATGGGCGATCAGCAAGCGCGCGTTCGATCGCCTTGAAGTCGTCGTCGGCGGGATTGCCCCACACCGGCTTGTGCAGGAACACGAAGGTCCAGCGCACGTCGGCGTGCTCGGCGATCGCGCGTCGCATGTACGCCGCTTGCGCGGCGCTGATGTCACCGGTCGCACGTTCCTGCATGCGGTAGTACGACAGCGTGTCCTGACCGCCCTGGTTCTCGGCTGCCGCCTGCACGGCCTTCGTGCGCGCGACGAAGATCTCCCGCGCCCGCTCGGGCGAGAGGTCTTCGGTGTCGAGCACCAGGAACAACGCATCCTTGTACACGAACGAGTAATAGGTCGGCCCGTAGCGCGAGCGCCACACGTCGCGCAGCTCATCTCCCGTGAGATCGTGATTGCCGCCCACGCGGAAGAACGGCGCGGGCATCGCGCGGGCGCGCGCGTCGAAGTCGTCCCACTCGCGCGTGAGCGAGTCGGCATTCGGCGATGGGCCGTCGATCAAGTCGCCGACGCTCATCACCAGTTCGGGGCGCAGCAGCGCGAGCTGACGCACCGCGGTGCTGAACACGTCGCGGCGTTCGCCACCGTTCAGGTCCGAGACGATCGCGAAGGTGAAGCGGCTGCCGGCGGTGTCGAAGTTCGCGTGGGTCCAGGGCAGCGCGCCGCCGGGCAGCGCGTGATCGAACGCGGGCTTTGATCGGCCGGCGCAGGCGCTGAGGGCCAACGTCGCGAAAAGGATGGTACGCGCGTTCATATGTTTGACCAGACTGGTCAGAATTGGGTATACTGCAGCATGCCAAGAAAGTACTCCCTCTACGAGGCCAAGGCGAAGCTCTCGGAGCTGGTGCGCCACGTCCGCGAGGGCGGTCAGGCGGTCACCATCACCCTTCACGGGCGTCCGGTCGTGGAGCTGCGACCCATCGACGAAGACGCATCGCCGAAGGCCACCGCGGAACGACATGCGGAACTTGAGCGTGCCGGGCACATCTTTGTGGTCGAAGGCAGCGCAAGCCAGACCAAGTTCCCGCTTGGAACTCGCCGCCCCGGCGCCCTGAAGCGGTTCCTCGAGGACCGCGATTGAGCACAGCCTATGCCGATGCTTCGGTGTTCGTCGCGCTCGCGTTCCGAGAGCCCGACGCGGCCCGTCTGCGTCGTCGATTGCAGGGGTTTGAGCGGATCGTCACATCAGTGTTTACACAGGCTGAGCTGGCGAGCGCCCTGCGTCGCGAGAACCAAACGCTCGCGGAATCTCCATTGACTGGTGCGCTGCTCCTTGCGGCACCGGAACCCTTGACGCTGGAAATCGAGGAGGTCCTCGCCGCCGGATACCTGCGTGGGGCAGACTGCTGGCACCTGGCCGTTGCACTGAACTACTCTCCGGACCGCGACCTCACCTTCCTCTCACTCGATAAGCCACAGCGCGCCGTGGCCGAAAAACTCGGCTTCAGGACCTGACCCTGACGATCGTCACCACCGCCAGCGACGGCCCCGCCGCGCTGCCCGCCCCCGTGTGCCGCAGCAGCATCCGCGTGTTCTGCCGCACCCGACACGAGATCGTCTCCCGCGGCGCCCGCGCATCCGGCGCACAGAGCAAGTCCGCGGCCAGCTCCAGCGGCTGCGGCTCACCCGGCGCTGCCTTCGCATCCACCGTGATGCGGTACATGCCAGGCCGCAGCTCCCACGCGCGCACCTGACCGCGCGAAAGCCATACCGAATCCGACGCGATCCGCTCGCTCACTACCACCGAACCCCGCAAGCGAAGCTGCGGCGCGAGGTCGATCCGCACGTTCGTCGCACCGACGTCGCGCGGCGTCACCGCCCCGTCCACGACCTGCGCCACCGTCGTGTCGTCGAGACCTGTGGCAGCAACCGCCATCGTATCAATGCGCCCGTTGTTCCGCTCAAGCTCCGCGTGGAACTGATACGGGGCGTCGCGCAGGTCGAGCTCGACATTCGGCTCGATCAGTCGTGCGCGACGCACGGCTTCCGGGCCAGTCGTCGGAATCCCCGACAACTCCGCCGGCAACGCTACATTGCTTCCAACATCTGGCGTGGGACGCGCCGAGTCCCCACAGGCCAAGCCGATGGCGAGGAGCAGTGGCAGGGGCTGCGGGATCGTCCGGGGGATGACACGCGAGAGTCGCATCGCCCTGAACGATACCACAGCTTCCACATCACGACGACTAGCAACGCTGGCGCTTCGCATTCCTGCGGATGCGACAGCCCACACTAGGACTGTACCGAGTCACGGAACCGCTGCCTCGAGCAGCAAGGCGAGTTCCTGCGCGGCGGCGATAAGTGACGCGAGCAACCCCTCGTCGACACGGTCATCAGCCTCATACTCCATTTGATTCCTGGTCCGATGCGCGTTCACCAAGACGCGCTGCGACCCATGCGTCAGCTGGGTTGTGTGAACCAGGCATGCGAAGACCGTGTGCCGATCCTCCGAACGGTATCCGCATCGCCAGAGCGCTGCGAGGGCGAGACTGTGCGCGTCTCCGTTTCTTCCGCCGAGTGCACCGCGGCGTGCAACTTGCCGATGCGGGCGAGGTTCTCAAGCGCCGGAGACTTCATCGACGCCACCGAGGACCGACAGCGTTGGGCCCGTCGCGACTCGCTGCGCGAAGGAACCGTTCACCGTCCGCTTCGCCTGCCAGTCGGACCGCGTCATCAACACGGGTTCAATGCGGCGCTGCAACTCTGCCTCCGCGCCCTGGAGCGCATCATATAGAGTGGCGTGGTCGAGCGCTGCGTCATCGCGCTTGATCACCAACAGGTCGAGATCGCTTCCGCTCCGCGCGGTACCCGCCGCAACCGAGCCGAAGACGAACGCAGACACAACGTCGGCGCCGAGCGTCATCAGCGCGTCACGGAGCACGCCGCTGAAGGCTGCCGTCTTCACCATCAGGCCATGCAATTCAGCGAAGACGGGGGAGTTCTTGTTGGCCTGGTAGTGCTTCTGGTTGCCAACGCGCGTGATCGTCACGAGGTCGGCATCTACCAGCGCGGCCAATTGACGCTGCACGGCACCTGATCCGCTACCGATGCGTCGGATGATCTCGTTCGTCGCGAACCGCTGATCGGGGTGGCCGAAGAGCAGAGTGAGCGTGGCCGCCTGAACAGGACTGAACAGCGCCTGCAGCGGGTTGGTCGAACGGCTTTGTAAAGTACCCATAATGGGTATTATAATACCCTTTTTGGGTATGTCAACGGCATTTCAACCTTTTGAGTCAGTCGCTCGCTGCCCGATTGAGCCCATACCGCATGATCGCCGCATGCCGCCCCCCCTTCTCGCGCTCCAACGCATACACATCGCCACTCGGCCCCGGCCCATCGCCGAGCGCGAGCGCCAACTCGCGGCGTTCGTGATCGCGCAATGCAAGCGACAGCGCCGCCAACGTCGCCGGGAGATGTCGCGCATGCCGCGCCCCGACAATCGCCGCCGACACACCGCGCTGATCGAGCACCCAACGCAGCGCCACAGCGCCAATCGTCGTGCCGTGTCGCTGCGCCACGCGATGCAGCGTGTGCAGCAGTGCTTGGAACGGCTCCCAGCCGCCCCACTCGTCGATGATCAGCTTGTACTTCACCAACGAGCGATTCTCCAGCGGCTCCGCAGGCGCCGGTGCGCCCAGCCAGCGCTCGTGGAGAAACCCGCCGGCGAGAGAGCCATAAGTCAGCAGCGCGATGCCATGCCGTTCGCAGTAGTCGCGCATCGGGCCAAGCGCGCGGCGGTCGAGCAGCGAACACTGCAGCTGATGCGCGACGATGGGCACACCGGCATCGCCGATGGCCTGCAGGTGCGGCAGGTCCATGTTTGTAACGCCAAGTGCGCGGATCTTCCCCTCGCGGCGCATGGCATCGAGATGCAGCGCGGCCTGCACGGGATCGCCGAGCGAGTAGTCCCACCAGTGGAACTGCACGAGGTCGAGCTGTTCGCTGCCCAAGCGGCGCAGCGAGCGGTCGATGGTGCGCTCGATATCCGCACGGGACAGATTCGCCAGCAGGTCGAGATCGGGCACACACTTGGTGTGCACGCGGATCTGCGGGGCGCTCGATCCGTGTCGCGCTCGCCACGCCAGGAGAAACTTGCCGATCAGCGCCTCGACGCCCGTGTAGATGTCGGCGCAGTCGAAGGCCGTGATGCCGGCTTCAGCGTAGGCGAACATGTCCGCGATCGCCGCGGCGTCTTCGACGGCGCCATGCCCGCCCGCGAGCTGCCAGCCGCCCTTGATGAGGCGCGTCGTCACGGCTTCTCGGCGGGCGAATCAGGGGACGCGAGCGGGACGCGCGTGACCTCGCCGTGCTTCCAGGTGCTCGTGCCCGTGCGCGTGATGCGGAATCGCCCGCCGCAGTGCGGATCCGGGCAGGCGATCTCGGCGTCCGTGGTCATCCAATCATTAGGATGCGTGACCCGCTGCTTGGCCGGCAGCAGCGGCAGAATCGCTGCCAACGGATAGATCGGAAACGACTGCCCCGGCGGAAATCGCAGGTTCTCGCCCACGAGCTCGAACCACTCGCCCGCCTGATGATTGCAGACCATCGGGCGCTCGGTGGCCACGACCTCGACGCGCAGGTCATAGAGGGTGAAGCTGTCGTCGCGGCTGCTCATGTCGCGAAGGATAGCCACCGCTGCGTATCTTCGTCCACTTATGCCAGACCACACGCCGGCGGCCGCGCCGCTGACCTTCCGCGGCGGCACGCTGGGCGCCCTCGCGCCCTTCCTTGTGTTCCTGAGCGGTGTCACCGCGCTCGCGCTGGCCGGTGCGCCGGACGAGAAGGGCTTCTGGCCCGTGCTCTTGCTCGCGCTCATCGCCGGACTGCTGCTCGCGCACGACCGCGCGCGGTTCGCCGAATCGATGCTCGACGGCATGAGCCAGCGCATCGTGATGATCATGGTCTGCGCCTGGCTGTTTGCGGGCGTGCTGGGCAGTCTCCTTGCAGCGTCGGGATTCGTCGGCGCGCTCGCCTGGTCGGCCCAGTCGCTCGGCCTCGGCGGCGGCGCCTACGTCGGCGCGGCCTTCGTGGCCTGTGCTTTGGTCTCGACCGCGACTGGCACCAGCTTCGGCACGATTCTCGTCGCGGGGCCACTGCTCTACCCTGCCGGTGGCGCGGCAGGTGCTGCGCCCGCGGCCTTGATGGGTGCGATTCTCGCAGGCGCGACTTGGGGCGACTCGATGTCGCCGGTCTCGGACACGACGATCGCGTCGAGTGGCACGCAGGGCGCGGACATCGGCGGCACCGTGCGCGCGCGGTTGCGCTATGCGCTGCCGGCTGGGCTGCTCGCGCTCGTCGTCTCCGTGCTCTTGGGCAGCGGCAACGCGGGCACGGCGGCCACGCACGACGGAACGTCGGCCCTGCCGCTGGTCATGCTCGCGGTGCCGGTGCTGGTACTCGCCATGCTCTTCGCCAAGCGCCATCTCATCGAGGCTCTGCTCGTCGGCATCGTCGTCGCGACGCTGCTCGCCCTCGCATTCGGCTTGGTATCGCCCAGCGACCTCATGCGCGTGGAGGAGGGTTCGTTCAGCGCGAGCGGCGCGATCCTCGATGGATTCAACCGCGCGATCGGCGTGAGTGTGTTCACGCTGCTGCTGATGGCGCTGGTGGGTACGATCCAAGCGACGGACTTGCTCGAGCGCTTGCTGCGCGCCGTCGAGCGACGAGCGGCGACGCCACGTGCCGCCGAGGCGTGGATCGTAGGCACGGTATCCGCCGCGGTGTTGCTCACGACGCACTCGGTGGTGGCCGTGCTGATGACCGGCCCTTTCGCCAAGGAGACGGGTGAGCGACACGGGCTCGACGCCTACCGCCGCGCCAACCTGCATGATCTCAGCGTGTGCACGTGGCCGTTTCTGCTGCCGTGGTTCCTGCCGACGATTCTCGCCGCGAGCGCCACGCGCGGCGCCGAGCGACTGGGCATGCCGGCACTGAACCCGCTCACGGTTGGCATGCATAACACCTATGCATGGGCGCTGGTCGTGATGGTCGCGATTGCCGTGATCACGGGCTACGGACGCAAACTCGCGGTCGCGGCAGCGGCGATCGTCGCGCTGCTCACGATGCCGACGCGAGTCGACGCCCAGGGTACTGACACGCAGCGCGCTGGGGCGCAGCGCAGCAGCGCGCCGCTCGGAGGCGTGCCCTTCTCCGCCGTCGCCGACTCGGCGCGCCGCGTACCCGCGGCCGACCTGCGCATCACGTATGGCGCTGCGCCTTCGCAGTTCGCCGAGTTGCGGCTGCCGCGTGCCGGCGCGTCACGCCCAGTGCCAAACCGTAGACCATCCTGCTCCTCCACGGCGGCTGCTGGCTGAGCGCCTACGGCGTGGACCACGTGGCAGGGATCGCCGAGTCGCTACGGCAGGCGGGCTTCGCCGTGTTTGCCGCGGAGTACCGCCGCGTCAGCGAGGACGGCGCGGGTATGCCGGGCACGTTTGCCGACGTGCGCGCGGCATACGACTCGCTGCGTGCGCTGGCCACGCGGCATTCGCTCGACACCTCACGCGTGATCGTGATGGGACATTCGGCCGGCGGACAGCTCGCGCTCTGGCTCGCGAGCGAGCCTGACGTGCGTGTGCGCGCAGTCGTTGCGCTGGCCGCGGTCACCGATCTCGCGGCCTTCGCCGCGCCTTCCGGATGTGGATCGGCAGTGCCGCGCCTGATGGGCGGCGCGCGGGACTCCAACGACGAACAGAGCATTGCGCGCTATGCCGTGGCCTCGCCAGTCACGCGCGCAGGGCCGCCGCCGGGGACGCGCGTGCTCATGGTCACCGCCGACGACGACCGCGTGGTGCCGCGCGCGCAGGTGGAGGCGTATCTCGCGCGATTTCCGACTGCACAGACGCTGCGAGTGCCCGGCGGGCACTTCGATCTGGTGGCGCCGTGGACGCCGGCGTGGGTGCGCGTGCTTGCGATGATGGCGGAACTGTCGCGCTAGG
>PNKF01000006.1 GCA_013822285.1 Gemmatimonas sp. | reverse complement strand
TGCGACTTGTTGAAGCCGTAGCGGCCGAAGGTCTCGATCTGCGCGGAGATGTCCTCGATCACCTTGGGCGGGAAGCCCTTGGCGATGGCCTTCTCGGAGAACTTGCCGAGCTCCTTCTTGATCAGCTCGGCGTCCTTCTTGCCCACGGCCTTTCGCAGGACGTCGGCTTCAGCGAGCGAGATGCCCGCGAGCCGCTGCGCGATGCGCATCACCTGTTCCTGATAGGTGATGACGCCGTAGGTGGGGGCGAGGATCTCCTCCAGCTCGGGGAGCTGGTAGGTGACCGGCTCCTCGCCCTTCTTGCGACGCTGGTAGACCTTGTGCATGCCGGCGTCGAGCGGGCCGGGACGCATGAGCGCGTTGGACGCGACAAGATCGTCGAAGCGGTCGGCGCGCATCGCGCGCACCATGTCGGTGGCGAGGGGCGATTCGAACTGGAAGACGCCCGCCGTGCGACCGGCTCGCAGCTGGCGATACGTGGCTTCGTCGTCGAGCGGGAGCGAGTCGAGGTCGATCGCGACACCGCGCCGCGTCTCGATCGCCTTCACCGCGTCCGTGAGGATCGTGAGCGTGGTGAGGCCAAGGAAGTCCATCTTGAGCATCCCGGCCTTCTCGAGCGCGATCATGTCGTACTGCGTGACCACCACGCGCTCGTCGCCATCGGCGCCGGAGCCCTTGGACTCCGCGGTGCAGATGGGGACGTAGTCGTCGAGCGGGCCCGGCGCGATGACGATACCGGCGGCGTGCACCCCCGCGTGGCGCGAGAGCCCTTCGAGCGAGATCGCGAAGTCGAAGAGCTGCGAGTGGCGGTCGTCCTGCTCGTAGAGCTTGCGGACTTCCGGCACCTTCTCGATCGCCTCGGCCACCGTGAGCGAGAAGTTCGGGGCGTTGGGAATCAGCTTCGCGATCGCGTCCGTCTCGGCGGGGGAGAAGCCCAGCACGCGGCCGACGTCCTTGATGCAGGCGCGCGACTTGAGGGTCCCGAAGGTAATGATCTGCCCCACTGAGTCGCGGCCGTACTTGTCGCGCACGTACTCGATGACCTCGCCGCGCCGCTCTTCGCAGAAGTCCACGTCGATGTCGGGCATCGAGACGCGTTCCGGATTCAGGAAGCGTTCGAAGAGGAGGTCGAACTTGAGGGGGCAGACGTTCGTGATGCCGGTGGCGTACGCCACGAGCGAGCCCGCCGCGGAGCCGCGCCCCGGTCCCACGGGGATGCCGCGGTCGCGCGCCGCCTGGATGAAATCCGCGGTGATGAGGAAGTAGCCCGCGTACCCGGTCTTCGTGATGACGCCCAGCTCGTAGTCGAGCCGTTCCTGCACTTCCTTGGGGAGCGGGTCGCCGTAGCGCTTCTTGGCGCCATCGGTCGAGAGCTTCACGAGGAGTTCGTTCTCGCTCTTCACGCCGGTGGGGAGCGGGAAGGAGGGAACGAAGTACTTCTTGTCGAAGACGACGTTGACTTCGTCCGCGATCCTGAGCGTGTTCTCGAGGACGTCGGAACGTCCCTTGAAGTGCGCGCTGATCTCGGGGGCGCTCTTGAAGTAGAGCCCGCGGTCGTAGCGCATGCGGTCGGCGTCGAGCCGGTCCTTCTTGAGGCCGATGCAGAGGAGCACGTCGTGCGCCGCGTGGTCCTCGGCCTTGAGGAAGTGGGCGTCGTTGGTGGCGACGACCGGCAGCGACATGTCCTTCGCGAGCTTGAAGACGAGGTCGTTGAGCTTCTTCTGCTCGCCCGCCTCGTGGGCCTGCACCTCAAGGTAGTACCGGTCCTTGAAGACCTCGGCGTACCACGCGGCGGTGGCCATCGCCTGGTCGTAGCGATCCTCGAGGAGGTGCTGCGCGACCTCGCCGGCCATGCAGGCCGACGAGACGATCAGTCCTTCGCTGTAGCGGGCGAGGAGTTCGCGGTCGAGGCGCGGCTTCCCGTAGAATCCCTCGGTGTAGCCCAGGGAGGTGAGCTTGACGAGATTCTTGTAGCCCGTGATGTCGCGCGCGAGGAGGACGAGGTGGAAATAGTTCTTCTCCCCTTGGGCGGCGCGGGTGCGCACGCGGCGGTCCCCGGGGGCGACGTAGGCCTCCATCCCGAGGATCGGCTTGATTCCGGCCTTCTTCGCCTGCTCCTGGAACTCCCAGGCCGCGTGCATGTTGCCGTGATCGGTGATCGCGAGGGCGGGCTGCTCGAACTCCTGAGCCCGCTTGATCAGATCATCGATCCGGTTCGCGCCATCGAGGAGCGAATATTCGGAATGGCAGTGGAGATGGACGAATGACATCGGGTGTGAAAGATAGCCGCCGAGGGGGAACCGTGAGTGGTGGTCCAGAGGGGAAATCGCCGCGACGCTGGGGGCGCTGGGCCTTGACGGGCCTTGGCGGCCTCATCCTGCTCGCGGGGCTTTGGCTCGCCGTCACGCCGCTTGGACGCTATCTCGCCCGCGCGGGATGGGAGGAGGCGAAGATCCTCTGGGCGCGGCGGCCGATTGCCGAAGTGGCAGGGGATTCGACGACGCCGGCGGCGCTGCGCGGTCGGCTGCAACTGGTGCTCGAGGCCCGGCGCTTCGCCGAGGACTCTCTCGGCCTCCCGGCCAAGCAGGTGTTCACGCAATTCACGCAGCTGCGCAGCGATACGCTCGTGCTCGTGCTCTCCGGCGCGCGTCGCGATGCGTTGGAGCCCGTGCTCTGGCGCTTCCCGTTGGTGGGCCGATTGCCGTACAAGGGATTCTTCAGGGTCGAGGATGCGCTGCGTGCCGAATCGACGCTGGTCGCGGATGGTTTCGACACGTATCTGCGCCCGGCCTCGGCGTTCTCGACGCTGGGTTGGTTCAACGATCCCCTCCTCTCCACGACCGCCGCGCAGGACTCCGTGCAACTCGTGAACACCGTCATCCACGAGCTGACGCACAACCGGTACTACGCGGCGAGCGACGCGCCCTTCAACGAGAGCTTCGCGAACTTCGTCGGCGCGCGTGGGGCGGAGCGATTTTTTCGCGCCCGCGGTGACACGGTGCGCGCCAACCAGGCCGCGGCGGAGTGGGCGGACGAGCGGGCGCTCGCGGCGTTCTGGGGGCAGCTCTATCGCGCGCTCGATGCCGCGTTCGCCGGCGCGCCCGGGGAGGCGGCGCGGCCCCGTCGTCTGGCGCTCCGCGACTCCATCTATGCGGTGGCGCGCCGGACGCTCGTGGACTCGCTGGCGCCGCGCTGGCGCACCATCTCGCCGCTGTACGCGGAACGCGTGCGCCTGGATAATGCGGCGTTACTGGCGCGCGGAATTTACCTCACGGACCTTGACGCGTTCGAGGCCGCGTATCGAGACTCCGGAGAGAATCTCGCGGGCACCATCGACACGCTCGTGACTCGACACATGAACCGGAGCAAATGATGGCGTTGAACGAAGCCCTGCTCGCCGAGTGGGACCAGGAGATGGTCGGAACGCGCAAGGTGCTCGAGCGCATTCCGGACGCGCAGCATGGGTGGGCGCCGCATGCCAAGAGCATGACACTGGGGAAGCTCGGCTCCCACGTGGCGACGATGGGGATGTGGGCGGAAGTGACCTGCGGCGATGAAGTCTTTGACTTTGCCACGGCCAAGATGCCGGCGGCTCCCGCCACCACCGCCGCGCTTGTTGCGCAGCACGACGAATGGAGCGCGCGTGGTCGCGCCGCCATCGCGGCGATGAGCGATGAGGCGATGCTGCGATCCTGGACGCTCAAGAACGGGACCCACGTGATGTTCACGCGGCCGCGACCGGTGGTGCTGCGCAGCTTCGTGATGAATCACCTGATTCATCATCGCGCGCAGTTGACGGTGTACCTCAGGCTGCTCGACATCCCTGTGCCGGGCCTGTACGGGCCGACGGCGGACGAGCGCTGATGGTGCACGAGCGGAAGGTGAAACGGGCGCTGTGGTCCTCGCTCGCGACCGTCGGCGCGACGGTCAGTCTGCTGGCGAGCTGCGATGGCGGGCCGACTGAGCCCCGTACGGCGGTCGCCGAGATCTCCGTCACTGGGGTCCCGGTCGAGAACATGTTGCCGGTGGGTGCGATCACGCCGCTTTCGGCGGTGGCGCGCGACGCGGCGGGGGCGGCGCTGGAGCGCAAGATCAGCTGGCGCTCCACCAATCCGTCGGTCGCGAGCGTCTCCTCGGCCGGTGTCATCACGGCGGTGTCGCCCGGTGTGGTGGCCATTTCCGCATCGGCGGGGGGCGAGAGCGCCGCAGTCGGCATCGCGGTGCGCCTGCCTGTGCCCGTGCCCGCGCCCACGGCGCCGGCGCCTGTGACGACGTCGCTGCTGGACAATGCACTTTCCATCACGATCGCCCCGGGCGCGACGACGACGGGCACCCTCACCGTGGGCCCCGCGGTACTCGAGGCCGATGACGCGCGCGTCCTCACGTCGACGGCCTTTGCGGTGGGACCGGCGAGCGCCGTGTTCGCAGGGGCCGTGAGCGTGGAAGTGCGCGTGAATCTCGCGGCGATTCCCGCCGCGAAGCGGCCCGGGCTCCGGCTCTTCCGCGTACTGCCCGGCGGCGACCTCGAAGGGATCGCGGCGAGCAGCGTGGACATCGCGCGTAGCGTCGTCATCGCGCCGCTCGCTGGGCCAGGGACCTTCGTGGTCGTGGTGCCGGGCGATGCGGCGCAACTGGTGGACGCGGAAGGCGCCTCGCGTCGCGTGGAGGTCGGCGAGTCCGTTCCCGGCATCGGCGTCATCGCGCGTGATGCGGCAGGGAATCCGGTGCCGGGCGCGAGCATCGAGTTCAGCACCGAAGGCGTGACCGGATCGATCATCGGCGACACGATCGCGCTCACGGACATTCAAGGGCGCGCGAATCTTCCCGGTGATTGGATCGCGGGGCCGACCAAGGGGACTTACTTCCTGCGCGCCCGTCTGCTCGGCTCCCCGCTGAGCGTACAGTTCTCTGCCGTCGCGGTGCAGCCCGCCGTCGCAGTACGCATCAACTCGGCGCCGACCACGGGGCTCTCCGGCGTGATTCTTCCGGCCGCGATCACCGTGGAGTTGGTGGACGAGTTCGGCGCGCGCGCGGAGGAGACGCAGCAGGTGACGCTCTCGCTGCTGGGGAGCTCAGGCACGCTCAACGGCACGACGACGGATCTCGCGGTGCTCGGCGGCGTGATCTTCCAGGGCCAGCGTATCAATGGCCCGGGGACGTTTCGCATCGTTGCATCGTCGGGGACCCTCAAGCCCGACACCACCGACGCAATCACGATCACGCAGGAGGCCGCGTCGCTCGTCGTGCTGACGCAGCCCGCGGGGGCCGTGTCGGGCGTGGCGTTCACGACGCAACCCGTGGTCGAGGTCCGCGACCATGCGGGGATCCGATTAATCGGCGGCTCGCCGCTGATCGCGGCGGATCTGCAGGGCTCGGGCACCTTGCTTGGCACGCGCTCGGTGGCCGCTGTCAACGGTCTCGCGACCTTCACGAATCTCGCGATCGATGGCGCGGCGAACGGAGTGAATCTCGTCTTCAGTACGGCGACTGCTCCCAACGCGTTCTCAGCATCATTCGACGTCGCGGCCCCGCCGCCCGGGATTCGGCTGCTCGTGGGCCAGACGCCGCTCTTCAACTTGTTCTCTGGGCAGGTCTTCGGCCCCTCGTTCCAGTTCGATCTCTCGAACCGCGGGGGCGCCAATGTTGCGGCGCTCGATGTCAGCTTCACCTGGGATCCCGCGCGATTCTCGTATGAGGGGCAGAACCCTTGGTTCTGGCGCGACAGTACGAACACCGCAGCAGTCGTCACCGTGGATGACTCGCAGGTGGCGGCGGGCATCATCCGCTTCACCGGCTCCACGCCCTTCGCGACGACGGCGACTTTCGATCTCGGTGGCGTGATCCTGAAGGCGTTGCCGCCCACCACGACGGTGGAGACGGTCATCACCGCGATCGTCCATTCGGCGACGAATGCCGCCGGGGCGCCGGTGCCCATCACGATTCGGCCGACGACGGTCACGATCTACCCGCCGGCGCCGTAACGTCTGTTACGGCGCCGGCGGCGGCGCGAAGCGGTTCTTGAGCAGTGCCTTGAGATCGACCTCGGGGGCCTTCGCCGGCGCCTCGGGGTCGATCGCCGCATCGGTGGGCGTCTCGAGCGTGACCCGCTGGAAGGCACGCCGCACGCCGCGATCAAGAAAGCGCGAGAGCTGGTCCATCGAGTAGTCCGCGCCGCGCCGCGTGTCGTACACGTTGAGCGGATAGCTCACCGCGAGATGGTTCCGCGCGCGGGTCATCGCGACGTACATCAGGCGGCGCTCCTCCTCGATCTCGTCGTCGCTGCCGAGCGCGCGTGCCATCGGGAACCATCCATCCACGGCCCAGATGAGGAAGACCGCATCCCACTCGCGCCCCTTCGCGCTGTGGGCGGTGGAGAGCACGAGCGTGTCGTCCTCCGACTCACCGCCGAAACCGAGATCGCTCGTTGACGAGGGGGGCTCGAGCGCGAGCGCGGAGAGGAAGGTCGCACGGTCGGGGTAGCCACCGGCGATCGTCTGCAGTTGGTCGAGGTCACTGAGCCGCGGATCCACGCGGTCATACCGCTCGCGGAGGATGTCGTCGTACATCGCGCGCACGCGGGCGATTTCGTAGGCGACGCGCGACTCATCGCCGCCGGAGCGGGTCCGAAGGTCGGCGAGGAGGCGCACGAGTGCGCCGTGCGCCTCCTTCGCACGAGGTGGCGGAGTGAAACGCCCGAACGAGTCGTGCGACCAGGCGAGATCGGCCATGGATTGCACCGCGTTGCGCGCGGTGACCTCGCCGATGCCGGGCATCAGGAGCAGCAGGCGATACCAGCTGACCTCGTCACGAGGATTCTCGAGCACGCGCAGGAAGGCGAGCACGTCCTTCACGTGCGCCGCCTCGAGGAACTTGATCCCGCCCCACTTATCGAAAGGGATGTTGCGCGCGGTGAGTTCGATCTCGAGATCGGCGCTCATGTAGCCGGCGCGAAAGAGCACCGCCATCTCGCGCAGGGGGATGTCTTCCTCGTGCAGTTCGAGGATGCGGTCCACCACGAAGCGCGTCTGCTGGTTCTCGTCCTGCGCCGTGACGAGCCAGGGCTTCTCGCCTCCGGTGCGCTTGGAGTAGAGATCCTTCGAGAAGCGCTCCTCGGCGCGGGAGATCAGCAGGTTCGTGGCGTCGAGGATCGGCTGGGTCGAGCGGTAGTTCTCCTCGAGCGTGACTGTCTTGGCGCCATGGTACTCGCGCGGGAAATCGAGGATGTTGCGGATCGTCGCGCCGCGGAAGGCATAGATGCTCTGCGCGTCATCGCCGACGACCGTGATGTTGCGATGCATGCGGCACATCCCCTTGAGGATGCGCGCCTGCAGGACGTTCGTATCCTGGTACTCGTCCACGAGGATGTGGTCGTAGAGGCCGGCGACCTTGTCGGCGACGGCGGGCACCGCCTCGAGCATCAGCGCCCAGTAGAGCAGGAGATCGTCGTAGTCGAGGAGGCCGCGATCCTGCTTGCGTGCGGTGAAGTCCGCGAAGACGCGCGCGAAGTCGTCCTCGAACTCCACGAAGCGCGGATACTCGTCGCGCAGGATCGCTCCGACGGGGATGTCCGTGTTGACGTGCCGCGAATAGACGTGGTGCAACGTCTCCTTCTTCGGGAAGCGCTTGGTCTTGTCGCCGAGTCCGAGGGCGGCGCGGGAGATCTGCATGAGATCCTCCGAGTCGCCTTGGTCGAGGATCGTGAAATCGGCGGCGAGCCCGACCTCGGGACCGAAGCGACGCAGGAGGCGATGCGCGGTGCCGTGGAAGGTGCCGCCGTGGACGCCGCGGCTCGTCTGCCCCACCAACCGCTCGGCGCGCGCGAGCATTTCCTGCGCGGAGCGGCGCGTGAAGGTGAGGAGCAGGATGCGCTGCGGCGGGACGCCGCGTTCGATCAGATGCGCGACGCGGTAAACGAGCGTGCGGGTCTTGCCGGTGCCCGCGCCGGCGACGATGAGCAACGGGCCATCGGGGTGCGTGGCGGCCTTGTGCTGCGCCTCGTTCAGTTCAGCGGCGAAGTCCACCGGGCGCTTCGGCTCGACGGTCCGCTCGCGGGGCGGGTAGAGGCGGGGGTCGCTGCTCATGGGACCCTGAATATATCCCGAACCACCTATGATGTCGCCGACGCCTGCGTCCGTCTGGCGAGGACACCGTGCGGCAGCCGTCGGTTGTTTGTGGGTGCGGGCAGGGGTGGACTTCGTAGCAGGATGCCGAGCCGCACTCACCGCCCTTCTGATGATCTCCCGACGAGCCGGGTTCAAGACGGCGCGCGTCGGCGGGGATGGATGCTCCGGTACCGCCGCATCGCAGCGTGGCTCGTGATCGGGGTTCTGCTCGCGAGTTTCGTCGAGCCGGTCATCGCCGAAGCACATGACGGCGACGGACAGCGTGATAGTCGCAGCTCGATCAGCGTGGTTCTCGATTCGCCGGTTCCTCACGCTCCGCCGGCACCTGCGGAGAGCCGGGACCACGCCCTGCATGTCTGCCATTGCATGCACGCGCATGCAACAGCCGCGCTCGACGCGACCGAGTTGGACAATCGAGCGCGGCTCATTAAAGACGCTCCACTCCGGCCGCCGGCCGAGAAGCTCGCGAGCGCTGATCGCGCCAATCAATTGCGTCCACCGATCGTGGTCGCGCGCGCTTAGGTACGCAGGCTGGTCCTCCCCCTCCGTGGAGACGGGCGTTGGGGAGTTCGGCCTGCTGAAGCCTCCATCGTCCGCGCGCTGACGTCGTCGCGCGCGTCTCACATCGTACTGATTCCTCAAGCGTCACGCGCGCGCGCGTGGCCGAGGGTCGCAGGAGAACCTCCGTGCATCCGTCCATCCGGCGAGAGGCGCTTTCTCGCTTCCTCCGCACTCCCCTCGCACGCATCGCTCGCCGAGTCGGCTTCGGTTTAGCGCTCTTGTGCAGCAGCCCAACCTTCGAAACTTCTCTCCGCGCACAGCAAGCGGTCGGGGGCGATCACCTCGCGGATGTGCTCGCCACCCTGGAGACGGAGATTGCGGCGCAGCATCCCGCACTCCGTGCACTCCGTGCTCGGCTTGCGAGCGTGAGGGCGCAGGCGGAAGCGACGGGGCGACTCGGTCCTGCGACGCTGTCCACCGGACTCTCCGAGGCGCCGGCGTCGGCACTCGATCAAGGAAACCTGCGGCTTGAGCTAGGACGCGAAGTGGGTTCCGCTGCTCGTCGGCAGGCGGAACGCGCGCGTGCCGACGTGGAGATCCAGGAAATGGAGGCATTGCTGGAGGCCGCGAGGCGCGCGCTTGCACCGACGCTCCTTCGGGCGCTCGTGCAGTCGGTCGGGACCGGGCGCATTGTCGAGCGCCTAAACGCCGAGGATGCCCTACTCGCGGACGCCGAACAGGGACTGCTGAGCCGCCTCGCAGTCGGGGAGGCGCGCTTCGTGGATGTGCTTCGCGTGCGCACCGAGCGATTGCGCGTGCAGACCGAGCGTGCCGAACTCCAGGCCGTGAGCGCCGCGTCGCAGGTCGCCCTTCGGTCCTTGGTCGCGGACACGGAGTCCGGCGGAGCGGAACGACTGGCCGCGTGGACTCGCTGCTCGCGCATACGCCGCTCACGGACTGGCGCACGCGCCTGCCAAGCGCGGCGGACGCGAGCGCGCTCGCGCCCACCGCGCTTGATGTCCGTCTTGCGGACATCGCGCTCTCGCGCGCTGAACTCTCACGGACACTGGGTCTCGCTGCGCGGCGCACGCGCGCGGAGGCATACCTCGGCGTGGAGCGAGTAGGCCAAGCGACGGGAGGACCGGCGCTGGGCCCGAGTGCGGGAATCACGGTCACGTTGCCGCGCACGGCGCGCGCCGCGAACGAGCGAGCGGCGCTCTCGGAGCAACTCGAAATCGACGCGAGCGTCCAGACTCGTCGCGCCATCACGGCGGCCGCGGACGCGCGACTCGCAGCTGCGCGCGCACACTACGTCGCCGCGCTCCGCCGCATCGACACTTTCGACAGCGCGTTGCTTCTTGGCGCGCGTGAGGAGCGCGATGGCGCGCTCGCGGCGTATCGGGCGCAGCAGCTCTCCCTGCTCGAGCTGCTGGATTTCGAACGCGCACTTGCACGTGCCGAGATTGCGGCGCTCGCGGCCTTGATAAATGCCGCCGATGCCTATGCGTCCCTGCGGCAAGGTGGCGGCGATGCCGCGGATGCACTCGTGTCCTTCGCAATGAACTCCTTCACGCTCACGGAGCGGTGATCCCATGCATCTTCGGAATTCGCAGTGGCTGACCCTTGGCGTGTCCGCTTGGCGCGCGCGCGCCGCCGCGCTCGCGCTCATGCTCGTCGCGGTGCTTGCCATGGCCTGCGCCAGCGATCCAACTGCCGAAGTGGCGGCAGACGTCGCCGAGTCGGAGGCGACACACGACGCGGCGGAGGAGGGTCGTGTGGAGCTCAGCGTCGAGGCCCATCGGACCGCGGGAATCGAAACCGCTGGCGTCAGTGCAGCGGCGGCTGAGCAAACTGGCGAGCATCTCGAAGTCCCGGGTGAGGTCGACGTGGACCCTCGGCGCATCGCGGTGGTTTCCTCGCGGACGGCGGGACGCATCGAAACGCTGCTCGTCATCGCGGGTGAGCAGGTCCGAGCTGGCCAAACGGTGGCTACGCTCTACACACCGGAGTTCGTCGTCGCGCAGGCGGACCTGCAGCAGGCGGAGCGTCGCGTGCTGACGCTTGCGTCCTCGCGTGACTCAACGGGAGCGGCGGCGTTGGCGGAGGCGGCGCGGCGTCGGATGCGCCTGCTCGGCGCGATTGAGAGTGAGATTGCGCGGGTGGCGTCCGGCGGTGAACCCTCGGCCACGCTGGAGATCCGCGCGCCCCTCCAAGGCAGCATCCTTGAATCACATGTGCTGGCGGGCTCGGCGGTGGAAAGTGGTCAACCGATTTTCACGGTCGCGGACCTGAGCGAAGTGGATGTCGTCGCCGAGGTGCCCGAGCGCTCGTTGGCATTCGTGCGTGAGGGGCAGCGCGCGAGCGTGACGATCGCGGCACTTCCGGGGGTGCGCTTCGACGGCGCCGTCGAACGCTTGAAGGATGCGTTGAATCCCGAGACGCGAACTGTGCAGGCCGTGATTCACGTACCCAACGCGGGGCGGCGACTGCGCCCCGGCATGTTTGCCGGGGTGCGGCTCGTCGTCTCGGCCCGCGAATCGCTCGGCGAGCGCGGACAGGTGTTGACGATTCCCGTCTCGGCCGTGGTCTCCGACGGCGAGCAGCGCTTCGTTTTCGTGGAAGTGTCGGAGCGCGTGTACGCGCGCCGTGACGTTCGTGTGGCGACGATGGTGCCCGCGGGCTCGTCGGGGGTGCAAGCGTCGCAGATGATCGTGCTTGATGGTCTTCGTGCGGGCGAGCGCATCGTCACGCGCGGGGCCTTCACGCTCAAGAGTGAACTCGCGAAGGCTTCCCTCTCCGACGATCACTAGGAGCCTTCGATGTCCCAAATGAATCCGATTCCCAGCGCTCCTGCGGATCCTGCTGAGCGCCTGGTCGCGTGGGCGGTGCGGCAGCGGGGCCTCGTGGTGGCGGCGGTGGTGGCGCTGGTGGGTGGGGGACTGTGGGCGCTCTCGACGCTGCGTGTCGACGCGTTCCCGGATCTCACTGACGTGCAGGTGCAGGTATTGATCGAGGCGCCGGGTCTTTCGCCGATTGAAGTGGAGCGCCTCGCGACCTTCCCTGTGGAGGTTGCGATGAATGGCATGCCCGCCGTCAAACAGGTGCGCTCGGTCAGCAAGTATGGTTTTGCGTCCGTCACCGTTGTGTTCGAGGACGACACGGAGATTCAGCGCGCCCGCACGCTGATCTCCGAACGGCTGCAGGGCGTGCGTCAGCAGTTGCCCAGCGGCGCAGAGGTTGCGCTGGGTCCGCTCTCTGCGGCCAACAGCGAGATCTACATGTATACCGTCGAGGGTGGTGGCAACGACATCATGCAGTTGCGCACCCTCCACGACCGTCTCGTGCGGCCACAACTTCGGACAGTCCCTGGAGTCACGGAGGTCAACAGCTTCGGCGGAAACGTGCGACAGGCGCAGGTTGTCGTGCGTCCGGAGCGGCTGGTGAGCTTTGGATTGACTCTTCACGACGTCGTCGCGGCGATTGAGGCGAACAACGCCGTGGCGGCGGGGGGCTATCTCGAGCACGGCGACGAGCAGTACATCCTGCGCGGACTCGGTCAAGCGGGAACACTGGATGATCTGCGCCGCACGGTGATACGTGCGAGCGCGTCCGGCGTGCCCATCACCGTGAATGACGTGGCGGACGTGCGTGAGGGGGCCGAACTGCGTCAAGGCGCGGTGACGCGTGACGGTGGAGGTGAGGTGGTGAGTGGAATCGTGATGATGCTGCGCGGCGAGAACGGACGGGAAGTCGTGCGCCGCGTACGCGCACGCGTGGAGGAGATCAACCGATTCCTGCCGGAGGGCGTTGTCGTCGCGCCGTACTACGATCAGACCGACTTGGTTGCCGGCACGCTGCGCACGGTGCGCACGAATCTCGTCGAAGGTGGACTCCTCGTCATCGCCGTGTTGCTGCTCTTCCTGGGGAATGTCCGCGCGGCGTTGCTGGTGGCCGCAACGATTCCGCTTTCGCTGTTGTGCGCATTCGTGGGGATGCGGTGGCTCGGGCTCTCGGCGAATCTCATGAGCCTCGGCGCGATTGACTTCGGTATGATTGTGGACGGTGCGGTTGTCATGGCCGAGCACTTTGTGCGCACCTTGCACGGTGATGAGGTGGACGGAAAGTTGCCGACGACGCGCGAAGGCATTGCCGCGCGTCTCGTCTCTGCTGGACGCGAGGTGGCGCGACCAATCGCGTTCGGCGTGCTCATCATCATGCTCGTGTACGTGCCGATTCTGAGTCTCGAGGGCCTCGAGGCACGCATGTTCCGGCCGATGGCGCTTACGGTCGCGATGGCGCTGTTCGGCAGCCTGCTCCTCGGACTGGCATTCATCCCGGCGGTCGGCACTTGGGTCTTCCGCCGTGGTGCACGCGAGTCGGTCGTTGCCGAGCGACTCGCGCAGTGGCTCGATGCGCGGTACTCGCGACTTCTGGAACTGGTGACGCCGCGGCCGCGCGTGACGGTGGCAGCGGCCGTGTCGGTCTTCGCGATGGCGCTGTTGCTGGTGCCGCGGTTGGGCACCGAGTTTCTCCCTCAGCTCGATGAGGGATCGCTGATGATTTCGTCCACGAAGGACCCGACCATATCGCTGACGCGTTCGGTGGCGATGCAGGCGGACCTCGAGCGCGTCGTGCGAGAGTCACCGGAGGTGACGACAGTTGTCAGTCGCGTGGGTCGTCCGGAGATCGGAAGCGACCCGATGGGTGTCAATCAGGCGGACATCTTCGTCATGCTGAAGCCGCGCGCGGACTGGCGGCCGGGCGTCACGAAGGACTCGCTCGAGCGTGAGCTCTCTGGGCGACTGGAAGCGGAGATTCCCGGCATAGCGATCGGCATGACGCAACCGATGCAGATGCGTCTCGATGAGCTGATCTCAGGCGTGCGCGCCGACCTCGCGGTCAAGGCGTTCGGCGATGATCCCGCCGAGACACTCGAGGTGGCTGAGCGCATTGCGCGCGTGCTACGATCGATTCGAGGGGCCACCGAGGTCCGCGTCGAGCAGACCGCGGGTCAGGGGTACCTCAATGTCCGAATGGATCGCACGGCGATGGCACGATTCGGTATACCAATGGCGGAGGTTCAAGAGGCGCTCGAGACGGCCGTCGGCGGCCGGCCAGTGTCGACGCTGGTCGAAGGAGCTTGGGCAATCGATGTCGCGGTCTACTATCCCGAGGCGATGCGCAGTTCGCCCGAGGCAATCGGCGCGATCACGATTCCGTCCTCGAACGGCGCCCGCGTTCCCCTCGCTGCCCTTGCGGACATCCGGCTTGAGAGCGGACCCGTGCAGGTGAGCCGCGAGCGGGCGCAGCGCTTCACGATCGTGCAGGCGAATGTCGAAGCGCGGGATCTTGGCGGATTCGCGGCTGAGGTGCAGTCGCGCGTTGGCGCCGAGGTGACCCTGCCGACCGGCACGTTCGTGACGTACGGCGGCGCGTTTGAGAACCAGCAGCGCGCGATGGCGCGACTGCGCATCGTGGTGCCTCTCTCAATCACGCTGATTGCGGTGCTGCTCTGGGTTTCGCTGCGCTCCTGGTGGCTCGCGGGGCTCGTGCTGGTGAACTTGCCATTCGCGGCGGTGGGTGGCGTCTTCGCACTCTGGTTTCGCGGGTTTCATCTCTCCGTCTCGGCGAGCATTGGCTTCATTGCCCTCTTCGGCGTGGCCGTGCTGAATGGCCTCGTCTTACTGACGACCGTGCAGCGCGCTCGGTCCGACGGGCTTTCGGCGCGCGCGGCGGCCCTGAGCGGCGCGCGACAGCGGCTGCGTCCAGTGCTCATGACGGCGTTGGTCGCGAGCATTGGATTCTTCCCGGTGGCGCTGTCGCAGGGGACTGGCGCAGAGGTACAACGCCCGCTGGCTACGGTCGTCATCGGCGGGTTGGTCACCTCGACCCTGTTGACGCTGCTCGTACTGCCCACGCTGTACGTCTGGATTGAGGGACGACGGGAACGCCGCGCCGCTCGTCGTGCGGCATCGATGGCGGACGCTGCGGAGTTCGCATGAACCGCCTCGGGAGTGAGCCCGTAAGGCACGAGCCGCACGGACCAGTCATTCAACTCGAGTTGCCGCTGCTGTTACCGGAAGCAGTCGGCGACCAGGATGTTTGTATCGCGAGATTGCTTCGACTGATGCAACGGCGGCGCGGTGTTCGTCACGCGCACGTCGAGCGCACGACCGGGTCTGCCGCGCTCTGTTTGCACTACGATCCCGAAGTGTTGCCCCTCGATCAGGTGGAAGCACTGGCCCGCGCCGCAGGAACGGCGATTACGGCACGATTCGGCCACGTGGTGCTGCCGTTTCAATCCGTTGGGAGCGAGGACAGCGGGCGTCGGTTCGAGATGGAGCTCCGCACGATGCCCGGCGTGCGGGCGGCCAGCGTCAACTTCGCCGCGCAGTTGGCGCGCGTCGAGTTCGACCGGCGCCGAGTGGATGAGCAGCGCATCGCGCGCTCCCTCTCGGAGCGCGCGGCCGCACGACGACCAACGATCCCGCCCCGCAGTTGGTATGCGCGGAACCGCGCACTGGCGTGGAGCCTGACCTCGGGTGTCTTTCTGCTGTTGGGCGCGGTCGCAACGCGCCTCGAGGAAGTGCCGGCACTCGCGGTGACGGCGCTCTTTGCGGTCGCGTACGTGTTTGGCGCGCGGGACAACGTCGGCCACTTCATCGCCGATCTGCGACGTGGTCGCTTTCATTTCAATATCGATCTCCTCATGGTGGTGGCCGCCGTCGGCGCGGCGTTGCTCGGCGAATGGTTCGAAGGAGCGCTGCTGCTGTTTCTGTTCAGTCTCGGCCACGCGCTCGAGCACTACGCGTTGGGTCGAGCGCGCCACGCGATCGCGGCACTTGCAGAGTTGGCGCCGCAGACGGCGCGGGTCGTTCGCGATGGGACTGAGGCGATTGTACCGATCGTCGAGGTGCAGCGCGGTGATCGTGTGGTCGTCTGGCCGGCGGAGCGCATCCCTGTCGACGGGATTGTCCGCGAAGGGCACTCCGGCGTGAATCAAGCGCCTATCACCGGCGAGAGCGTGCCGGTGGACAAGGCCGCGGACGACACCGTCTTCGCTGGGTCGGTGAACGGTGAAGGCGCACTGGTGGTAGAGGTTACCGCGGCGGTCGGGGATCGCACGCTCGACCGCGTCATCAAGCTGGTGTCCGAGGCGCAAACGCAGAAGGCCCCGACGCAGCAGTTCACCGACCGATTCGCGCGCATCTTCGTGCCGGCGGTGCTGGTCGCGGATGCGTTGTTGATCGTCGTGCCGCCGCTCCTCGGTGTCTGGACGTGGAGCGAGTCGTTCTACCGCGCGATGGCGCTGCTCGTCGCGGCCTCGCCGTGCGCGCTCGCGTTGGGGACCCCGGCCGCGGTGCTGTCGGGTATTGCCCAGGCCGCGCGCAACGGCGTGCTCATCAAGGGCGGCGCGCATCTCGAGTCACTGGGCGCGGTGCATACGCTCGCGCTCGACAAGACGGGCACGATCACGCTCGGCGAGCCATGCGTGACCGACCTGCGGCCCGCCACTGGCGTGAGCGAAGAGCTGTTGCTGCAGACCGCCGCGTCGATCGAGCGGCGCTCGCAGCACCCTCTGGCCCGAGCGGTCGTCCGCGAGGCCGAGGCGCGGGCGCTCGCAGTTCCCGCGGCCGACGACGCGACCGCGGTGACGGGGCGTGGGATGCGCGGAGTGGTGGAGGGCGTGCGCGTGGAGGTCGGTCGCCTGCTCCTTTTTGACGATGCGCAGGTCGCGGTGCCGGACACCATACGCGATGCCGTCTCGACGCTTGAGCGAGCCGGTCGAAGCACGCTGGTCGTGCGGCGAGCCGAGGCGGCCAGCACCGGGGTCGCGCCGGAGATTGAATGGCTCGGCGTGATTGGTGTTGCGGATCAACCGCGGCCAGGTGCGCGCGGGACGCTGGCGCTGCTCCGACGGATGGGAATCCAACGCATCGTGATGCTTACGGGCGACAACGCCGGTGCTGGGAACGCCGTGGCCGCTCAGATCGGCGTCACCGAGGTGCACGCGGGTCTGCTGGCAGCGGACAAGGTTTCGGTGATCCAGGAACTTGCCAAGCGGGGGCCGGTCGCGATGGTCGGCGACGGCGTCAACGACGCGCCGGCCCTCGCCCATGCGGCCGTCGGTGTCGCGATGGGTGGTGCCGGCTCTGCCGCGGCACTGGAGACCGCGGACGTCGCGCTCATGGGTGATGATCTCAGCCGCTTGCCGTTCGCCATCGGCATTAGCCGCGCAGCGCGGCGCGTCATTCGGCAGAACGTTGCCATCTCGCTCGCCGTGATCGCGTCCCTCGTCGTCGCGACTCTGGTCGGTGCGCTGGGGATCGGGCCGGCGGTCGCGCTGCACGAGGGGAGCACGTTGGTGGTGGTGGCCAATGCGCTGCGCCTGCTCTCGTACCGGAGTCCTGGCCGTGCGCGCTAGCCGTCGGTGCGACGCGGGGTCTTCACGGCGGCGAGCCTCGCGACGCCGCTCGACGGCCCACCCGCTGCGGAGCCCGAGGTGCCGCCGGTGGGAACGTGCACGCACTCCGCGCGCCAGATCGGTCCAGCCGGTCCTTCGGCGGTGGTCGCACACTCGTTGCCTCCACGGCTGGCGTGAGCGACGAACTTGGCAGTAAAATCAACGAGCCGCTCCCCTCGGGACGTCCGCTCCCTTTTCTCTCACTGCCTATGGCGAACTTCACGGAGCCCTGACTGCCGTCTCCACGCGCGAAGGCCCGAGTAGCCTCCTGGCATCGCTGGCTCGGGTTGGGTCTGACGGTGCCACTCGTGGGATGGGTGGTCTCGGCCGCCGCGATGATGCTCGTCACCATGAACGCTCCGAACGGGCTTGCCGGGGTCTACCGCCTGAACCCGTTCAACTCCGTTGACTTGCGGCTGGACTCGGCGACGCTCAACCCCAACGAGTTGCTTGCGAATCTGGCGACTCGGCATGGCATCGGGCGCATCTACTGGCTGCGCCTGCAGTCCCGTGGACCGTACTTGTGGTATGTGGTAAAGCCCACTCCGTACGCGCTCGCGATGGTCTTCGACGCCAGGACCGGTGCGCGTCTCGATCCGTTGCCCGACAGCCTGCTGGCGGTCGTTGCCGACGAGGCGCTGCTGGGTGGTCGGATGACGGCGATGGAACCGGCGACAGAGTACAATCGATACTATGACGTAGACCGTCTACAGGTCGTCCGCGCAACCCTCGCGGGGGCGCAGTCGGCGAGACTCATCCTCTCGCGCGACGAGGGGCGCACGCTTCGCCGCTTGAACGCGGAGTCGGAACGATTCGAATGGTGGTACCGGACGTTCCACGTCAACCAGCTCAGCCACCACCTCCCGCTCTGGACGACGTTGCTCTACGCCTGTGCCATCGGCGTCATCACGCTCACCGGGTTCGGGTACCTGCTGTTCTGGTGGCGAAGACCTCGGGCCGCAATTGCGTCCGCGGACGGGCAGCGGGCCGTTCCGAGGCCGCGCGCCCGAGACTGGCACCGCAAGCTCGGAGTGCTGGTTGGCGGGATTCTCTCGGTACAAGTGCTCATCGGCGGGTACCTCTGGCTCAGCCTCGGCCCCCTTGAGGACCCCTTTCGCGGCAAGGCCAGCTTCAGGACCGAGTGGGATGCTGGGTTTGAGACCGGCGGCACGGTCGCGACGCCTGCCGAAGTGTTGCGCCGGGTCTCGTCCGCGTTACCGGCGAGTCCACGGCCAATCCAGGCAATCGAGTGGCGTCTGCTCGGAACGCAACCCGTCTGGGCCGTGACGACGCGGCTCGACGAAGAGCCACGGGTCTTCGACGCCACCGGCGCGCCAGTGGTGTCGCTGGCCCCGGCCGTCGCCGGCGAGATCGCGCGGCAGGAGATCATCGGGAAGCCGTCCTTTGCATACCTCGGGGCGTCCCCGCAGCTGTGGATGGACCTCAACCGTCCCATCGACACCTACCACTTCCGCTTCAAGGATTCCGGAAACACCGATGTGTACGTATCGCAACGGACGGCACAAATCATCCAGCGTCGGCCGTGGTTTTGGCGCGTCTTCGGTCCCTTCCTCGCTGTTCACACCTTTGCCTTCACCGGGAACAAGACGATTGACGTGACGTTCTTGGTCGTCTTTCAGCTCCTCGTGCTGGCCATGATTGCAACGGGCTGGCGTGTGCGATTCCCCGGCCGCACGTCGCGAGGCACGTGAGCGTGTGACCACGACGCCAGCGAGTGCCGCAAACAACCCGCCGCAACGCAACCGCCGTCCGCACAGCCGAGCGGACGTGGCCACCCTGGTTGTGGGTCTGACGCTGGCCCTGGCGATGATTTCGTGGACCAGCGTGCAGGTGGCGATGCACGTGATGCGTGATCGCACGGTGGATCAGCGGGATCTGCCAGCAGAGCAGCACACCCACTGAGTGGGGTCGCGGCGGATCGGAACGGACTGCGCGGCACCCGACGAAGTCAGGTGCCGCGCAGTCGCATCGCCGAATGGCGTCCCACGACGATCCGACTTACTCCCAGGGCATCGGCGTCGCAACCAAAACCGCAGTCACGACGAGGACCATCATCGCTGCCGCCAGCTCGACAAGCGACGAGCGGCGCAAGCGGGCGCTGGCTTCGGGTGTTCCGAGATGCGGCAGGACGCGCCGCCAGTTGTATGCTCCGGTGCCCGCGGCCACCGAGAGCAGTGCGAGCTTAAGCAGGAGCGTCCGACCGTACGGACTCTCCCACAGCGGCGCGAGGCCGCCGAGGTTGTTCCACGCCGTGAAGAGCCCCGTCAGTCCGAGGGCGCTCGCGAAGACAAGCGCGGTCGGGCTGAACGCGCGAATGAGTTCGGCCACGCGGACGTCGGAATCACCTGGCAGTTCGGCCGGAAGCGTGCGTGCGACGGGAATCGCCACGGCGGTCAGGAGTGCAAGGCTGCCGATCCAGCCGCCCGCGCCCACGAGATGGAGGGACTGAACGGCGGTCGCGAGCCAGGGATTGTGTGCCGCCGCGGGGTGCCCAGACAGAGGTTGTGCGATCGCGAAGACGAGGATGGCGCACGCCGCGCCGATCCACGGGCCGCGCGAGGCGCCGCGCAGCCGGGGCGCAAGGCCGGCGATTACGAGAGACGCAAGGAAGGCGAGCCACCACGAACGGCCCCACGCGGAGCGAAAAATCAATGCCGAGAGCGACTGCACCGTGACGTCGCCGTCCGTGCCAAAGACGGCCGCGTGCTGCGCCGCGAATCGCGCAAGGGTGCCGAGTATCGCAACGGCCGCGAGACGGGCGACCCATCGCCCCAGCCGGCGGTCGACGGCCTCGCGCAATTCCATCGAATCGGGGCCGACGTATCGCAGGAGTACGGCCCAGCGCAGGGCGAGGCTCCCGAGCAAGCCGACCGTGGCCATGGAGAGTACGGCGCGGACGGCGACGAACGCCGGGGACTCGACTCCGAATGTGCTCTCCATGTGCAGGTCTCTCGATTATGGGTGTGCCGAGTGCGTCGGCCGCGCGACGGGCGCGTCCGCCGCGAGGACTTCGAAGCTGAATTCGCCGCGCACCGGATGGCCATCGTCGCCGGAGACCTGCCAGCGCAGGGTGTAGCGTCCCGGTGTGAGCGCGAGGCCGATCGGAGCGATGACGGTGTGATCGTCGCCAACGGCCAGGCGAAGGGAATCGAGGCGCACTGGCGTATCGCCACGGAGCAACGTGACGCGCGTGAGCGCGACATCCACGGCCTCATTGAACGTCAGTCGGATCTCCCGAGGGGCCTCGGCCGCGCGACTGTCGGCCGCCGGTGTTGCCTTGAGCAGTCGGGGGTGGGCGCTGGCGGCTCTGAGCGGGAGGGCGAGAGCCGAGATGGCGAGCAACAGGGTTACGGCGTGGCGGATGCGCGGCATTGGAATCACTGATTGAAGGTTTTTACGCTGCGTAATAACATACTAGCCTACCCGCATGATTCCTGCAAGTTGCATCCCGGCGGATGCACTTTTCCGCAGGATCAGTTCGCCGCGGTCGGGAGAGGACGGCCGCTGTCGTGCGCGCACGCCGAGTCGCGGTGCGCGAGTCCCCCCGTTGAGGTGCGGCAGAACAGGTGCGCCAGCGCGAGGGTCTCCCGGTGCACACAGTGCGCGAGTCGCCCGACCGTTCCCGGGCTGGCTGCGTCGAGCGGATGCAGCACGATCACACCCGAACTCCAGGTGAGCAGCAGGGCCGCTGCCGCCGCGGCGATTGATCGCGTCGACGTGTGTGAGGTCGCGGGCGCGTCCTCACCGGCGAGACGGCGGATACGGCGGGGCAGCAAGTCGGTGCGCTGAAACCCGACGGTGCCGGCCACCGGTATCGTCTGCTCTCCGCCCAGCTTGAGAATCGCGGACGCGAGTGGAAGCGCCAGTCGCTCAGCGACGTGATCATCCGCCGTGATCTCCACTTCGTCCTCGAGGTCAGCCGCGAGACGTCGAAGCACGGGGAGCCAGAAGAGGAGGGACGCGAGGCCGCGGAGCGCGAACAGCCGCAAGGGATCGCGCCGCCGAAGATGGACGGCTTCGTGGGCCAGGACGGCCGTGAGTTCGTCTTCCGTCAGACGTTCCGCGAGGGTGGCAGATACGAGCACGCGTGGCGACACCAAGCCCGAGGTGAGGGCCGGCACTGGCAACGCGCGCACGGCTCGTACGCGGTGCAGGGGCAGGTCCGCGCGCTCGGCGGCCCGGCCGAGCGACGAACTCGCGCTCACTCGCGCCATCGGCAAATGGCGCATCACGCGCGCGTGTTTCAGCCAGACACGACCGCGCTCGATGACCGCGAAGGCGACGCCGGCGTACAGCAGCCAATGCGCGGCGCCATGCACGGGAGCCAAGAGCTCGTGCAGCGCGACGAGGCACACCATCGCGAGATGTTGCCGCTCCGCCGACAACCATGGAATGCCGCCGAGCAGGTGGTGTCCAATTACCGGCGTGATGCCGAGCAGCAACGCGACGACGATTGCGAACAGCAACGCACGTCGTCGTCGCTCCTCGCGGCGGATGAGCGGCGGCCGGACTCCCGAGCGCACGCGCTCCGCCACGATTACTCGCCTTGGTCGCGCAACTTCCGGCGGATGAGTCGCGAGAGCTCCTCGAGCTGGGAACGGTCGCGCTCCGCCAGTACGTCTACGAAAGACGCCGTGACCGCCTCCGCGCCAAGCGACAGTATCCCTTCGACCGCGCGCCGCGACGCCTGGGCGACGAAGGCGGTCTCGTCAATGCTCGCGCTGAAACGCAGTCGGCCGTCGACGCGCTCACGCACGAGGAACCCCTTCCCGACGAGCCGATTGAGTACGGTCGTGCTCGTCAGCGGGGAAATGGGATGGTCCGCACGGAGGAGATCGTGAATTTCCCGCGCCGTCAGGGCGCGCGAGGCGCGCCAGCACAAGCGCATGAGTCGCGCTTCGAGCTCTCCGAGGACCGTGCCGACGCCCTGCCCCGAAAGCCGTACAGTTCCCGGCAATTGGGGTGGCTTCGCGGACGGCGAACGAGGTGGGCGAGGCGGCATCGCGGCGGCTCCGGCGGAAGTCAGACGGCGAAAAACGTGCTCAGGGCATCGGTGGGTCACTGGGGCGACGCGGGCGACTCGCGGTTTGGGTAAGGCGCACGACCCAGCGGGTGCCGCGCCGCTCCAGAATCGCCGTGCCGCGTCCCACGACGTCGGCCTTGCCGTCACGCACGTCAGCGCTGAGCGCATATCGGAACGTGGCCCACGCAAGGTTGCCTGAGACCCGCGCCTCGATTTCGAACGGCCGATACCGGAAGTTGCTGAACTCCTTCAGTTCCGGGGCCAAGTGCTGGTCGCGGTAGTCAGCCCACCCACGGTTGATGCCCGCCCCTTCAATGATAATAAGACTGTCCCCCGCATAGATGCTGTCGAGGGCAGCCATGTCCCCGCGCTCCGCCGCAGCGAAGAGTGCCTGGATTGCTTGGATCACCGCGGTTGCCTCGGCGTTTGGGGCCGTGGCGTGCCCCCCGTGCGCGTGCGCCTGCGCGTGCGCACGCGAAACGAAACTCAGGCCAAGAACAACCGCGAGGAGCGAACGACGAATCATGGGCTTCATGATGAAATGGGCGGCACACGCCGCGGGACAGGGGAGGGTGGCGGCGGCGTATGTCGAACTCTTTACGCACCGCACGGGTACATGCTATACTTTACTAAGTGTAAAGGGCCTGCGGCAAGTTAAACCAAGCAGGCTCAGACTGCCAGCGGCGCGCTCGCGTATGAGGGCGCCGGTCGGCGCCACCTCCACGACTCGGAACTGACTCCCGAATGCCCTCCCGACACACCCGACGGCAGTTTCTCGGCAGCGCGGCCGTTGCCGGTGCCGGTCTCGCGCTGTCCGTTCGCGCGGCCGCGGCCGCGGCCGCCGACGTGCCGGCGTCGCTCGATCCCGGCCTTGGACCCCTTCCCCCATCGACGACGGGGTCCCGCGAATACGATCTCACGATTGCGGAAAGCCACATCCGTCTGGACGGCCGCGCCGCGAGCGCGGTGACCATCAACGCCTCGGTTCCTGGGCCCGTCCTGCGATTTCGCGAGGGAGAGGACGCGGTGATTCGCGTACGGAATACGCTGGCGGAAGACACCTCGATTCACTGGCACGGCATCCTGCTGCCGCCCGGGATGGATGGCGTGCCCGGTTTGAGTTTTCCCGGCATCAAGCCCGGGGAGACGTTTGAGTATCGGTATCCCATCAAGCAGGCGGGCACGTACTGGTACCACAGTCACTCCGGTCTCCAGGAGCAGCTGGGCCACTATGGTGCCTTGGTGATTGAGCCCGCGGAACGTGTTGGTCCGACGTGGGACCGAGAGCACGTCGTGGTGCTGTCGGACTGGACGTTTGAGAATCCTTACCGGGTCCTCTCCCGCCTCAAGAAGCAGCCCGACGCCTACAACTATCAGCGTCGAACCCTCGCCGACTTCTTCCGCGACGTGTCTCGCGACGGCTTCTCGGCCACGGTGAGCGATCGGCTGATGTGGTCGGGGATGCGCATGAACCCCACGGACATCGCGGACATCACCGGGGCGACGTATACGTATCTTCTCAATGGCCGTCCGGCCGAATCGCCGTGGTCGGGGCAGTTTGTACCCGGCGAGCGCGTGCTGCTGCGTCTCGTCAACGCGGCCGCCGGTTCCTACTTCGACGTCCGTATCCCCGGCGTGCCGATGACGGTGGTGCAGGTGAGCGGACAGCCCGTCGAGCCGGTCGAGCGGGACGAGCTTCGGATTGCCATCGCGGAGACGTACGACGTAATCGTGGAGTTACGCGACGATCGGGCATTCACCCTGTTCGCCGAGGCGATGGACCGAAGCGGCTTTGCGGCCGGCACCCTCACACCTCGCGAGGGACTGTCGGCGGAGCTCCCAGCGCGTCGCCGGCGCCCGCTCCTCACGATGACGGACATGGGGATGGATCACGGCGACATGGCCGGGATGGATCACGGCGACATGGCCGGGATGGATCACGGCGACATGGCCGGGATGGATCATGGGGGCAAGGGGGGTGCGATGGTGATGAGCCCCGCGGCCACGCCGAGTCCCAGCACGGCGTCGGACGAGCACGCGGGCCACGAGATGCCCCCGGCAGAGACGACGCTGCGCGCCCCCGGCACCCCTCCACCCGCGACGCCGCACGGTCCCGACACGCACGGCCCGACGAACGCGATGGTGCCGATGAGTACCAAGAGCCGACTCGCCGAGCCGGGCGCCGGCCTCGGCCGCGATGGCTGGCGCGTGTTGACCTACGCGGATCTCCGTGCCGTCGCCGCGTGGCCGGAGTACCGCGCGCCGAGCCGCGAGATCGAACTGCATCTGACGGGCAACATGGAGCGGTTCAGCTGGGCCATCGACGGCGTCCCCTTTGACCAGGCGCCCCCCATCGAGTTGGCCTTCGGCGAGCGCATCCGTCTCACGATGGTCAACGACACCATGATGAACCACCCAATGCACCTGCATGGAATGTGGATGGAGCTTGAGAGTGGCCACGGGGACCGCAGTCCTCGGATTCACACCATCAACGTGAAGCCGGCCGAACGGGTCTCGCTCCTCGTGACCGCCGACGCTCCGGGACGTTGGGCGTTCCATTGTCACGTGCTCTACCACATGGAAGTGGGCATGTTTCGCGAGGTGCGCGTCGGAGCCGACGCTGGGCATGAGGGGCATCACAATGCTTCGTGAGGCGCCCCCCCGCTTCCGCAGATCTCGATGCTGGCTCGGCCTCCTTGCCCTGATGCTCTCCGCGCCGCTGGCCGCCCAGTCCTCCGACTCGTTGCCGCACGAATCGCCGCACGGGATGGCGTGGAGTCGCGAAACGTTCGTGTTGTCCGAGGTCTTGGAGCTCGCCCCGAACGCGTCGGAGCGGCCGATCCTGTTCGACCTCGTGGGATGGACTGGGGGAGCCGTGAATCGGCTGTGGCTCAAGGCGGACGGCAGTGCCGCGTCCGTCGGGCGCGCGACCCACGGTGAATACCAGGTCCTCTATGGCCGCCTCGTGTCGTCCTTCTGGGACGCGCAAATTGGGTTCCGGGCCGATCGGCGGTCGGGTGCAGCAGGCGTGCGGTCGCGATACGGGGCTGTACTCGGCCTGCAGGGCCTCGCTCCAAACTGGTTTGAGCTCGAGCCCTCGCTGTTCGTCTCGAGCGGCGGCAACGTGTCATTCGACCTGACCGGTTCATACGACCTCTACCTCACCCAGCGCTTGGTCTTGCAACCGCGGCTGGAGACCACCGTCGCCTTACGCGACGAGCCGGATTTCGGCATCGGCCGAGGTCTAAGTTCCGCGTCCTTCGGACTGCGGGCTCGGTTTGAAGTGCGGCGCGAGTTCGCGCCGTATCTCGGCCTCATCGTCGAGCGCGGCTTCGGTCGTGCGGCGGAGCTGGCACGGTTGGCGGGCGAATCCCCTGGCGAGATGGCGCTCGTGGCGGGATTTCGGCTCTGGCGTTGACGCACGCCTGCGCGACGCGCGCAGGTCCACCCCTTGCAGCGAGAGGTTCACACCAATGAGGTATGTCGGTCGCGTGGCAGTTGCCGGAGTTCTCCTCGTGGCCGCGTCCGCGCGAGCCGATGATTTCTGGCTGGTCCCCAACGCATTCGATTGGGTGCCCGGCACGGTCGTGACGGTCCGAGGCCAGACGAGCAGTCGATTTCCGACGAGTCGATCTGCGGTGGCAGTGGATCGCATCGCGACGGCGACGCGCGTCTCCGCCGATACGATCGTTCCGCTGACGGATTTTGCCGTCACGGAGCGATCCCTCATTGTTCGGGACCGGCCCGATGCGCCGGGCCAGTACGCGCTCGCCGTGGCGTTGCATCCGCGAGCCATGCGCGAGACGGCGGCGGGATTTCGTCGATATCTCGAACTGGAGGGGGCGGATTCCGCGCTCGCCCGCGTGCAGCGTCTGCGGCTCCTCGAGGGGCGCGACAGCGTTACGCGGCGCTACGCGAAGTATGCAAAGACGCTCGTGCAAGTGGGGCGCGGGGGGCCGAGGGCATATGACCGCAGCGCTGGGCAGGTTCTCGAGTTCATTCCGCTCAGCGATCCGGCCCGACTACGGGTCGGGGACACGCTTCGGGTGCGCGCGGTGTTCCGCGGGCGGCCGCTCCCTGGACTTCCGGTGCATGCCGAGGCGGTCCCGCCGGACGCGAGTCGTGATGCGACGTCGGGCGACTCCCACGGCGCGGCGGAGCACCAGGTCGGGTCTGGTCTGACGGATGGCGACGGGGTTGCGCGCTTTCCGATACACCGCTTGGGGATGTGGAGTGTCCGGGCGGTTCACATCGAAGAGGAGCCGGCCTCTCGCGGGGCGGTATGGGATGCGCACTGGGTCTCGCTGGTCTTTGCCACGGACGCGCGCCCACCGGGAGTGGAGCGATGAGCGGTCATCAAGGCCACACGCCGCCCGAGCCCCGCAGCGCGCAGCCTGGGCAGGGAGAGGACGCGGGGCACGATCCGCACGCGGGGCACGATCCGCACGCGGGGCACGATCCGCACGCGGGACACGATCAGCACGCGGGACACAGCCCGGCGATGTTCCGCGACCGGTTCTGGCTGTCCCTCGCCCTGACTGTCCCGGTCGTTGCGTGGTCTCCGCACATTGAGGAACTCCTTCGCTTCCGCGCACCGCTGATTCCGGGTTCGGCCTGGATACCCCCCGTGCTGGGCACCGTCGTGTTCCTGTATGGGGGATTGGTGTTTGTGCGTGGAGCGGTGCGCGAACTGCGGAGTCGCCTGCCCGGGATGATGACGCTCATCTCCTTGGCGATTGGCGTGGCGTTCGTCTTCTCGTGGATCGTTCAGATCGGGCTCATCAAGACTGAGGCGCTCTGGTGGGAACTGGCGACGCTGGTCACGATCATGCTGCTCGGTCATTGGATCGAGATGCGTTCGATTCAGCAGGCCCAGGGCGCCCTGAAGGAACTTGCGAAGCTCCTGCCGGATCGGGCGACGCGCATACTCGCGGAGGGCGAGGAGGTTGTCCCAGTCAGCGCGCTCCGCGTTGGCGACCTCGTGTTGGTGCGCCCCGGGGAGCGGGTGCCGGCGGACGGCGTGGTGCGTCGGGGCGAGAGCTCGCTGGACGAGGCGATGATCACGGGGGAATCGCGACCGGTCAAGAAGCACGAGGGCGATGACGTGATCGCGGCGACGGTGAACGGTGCCGGTCCCCTGCGGGTGGAGGTCACGCACACCGGCGACCAGACCAAGCTGTCCGGCATCATGCGACTCGTGGCGGAGGCGCAGACGTCGAAGTCGCGGGCCCAGCACCTCGCGGACCGCGCGGCGCGCATCTTGACTATCATCGCGGTCGCGTCGGCCGCAGTGACGTTCATCGCGTGGCAGCTGCTCGGTGCGCCGCTCGATTTTGCCATCGTCCGGGTGGTGACGGTGCTCGTGATTGCCTGCCCGCACGCGCTGGGGCTCGCCGTGCCGCTCGTCGTGGCGAACTCGACGGCAATGGGGGCGCGCAACGGGCTGCTCGTGCGGGATCGGCGCGGCCTTGAGGAAGCGCGAAATCTCGACACGGTCATCTTCGACAAAACTGGCACCCTCACGCTTGGGGAATTCCGGGTGGTCGAGCTCACCGCCACCGAGGGACTGACCTCCGACGCCGCGCTCGGCATCGCGGCGGCGGTGGAATCGGAGTCGGAACACCCCATCGCCCGCGGCATCGTCCGGTCCGCGATCGACCGCGGCCTCATCGTGCCGGAAGCGACGGCCGTGCGGTCCATTCCGGGGCGGGGAATCGAAGCCGTCGTGGACGGCGTCGCGTATCAGCTGGGTGGCCCGGCGCTTCTCGCCGCCGCTTCGGCCGCCGTTCCCGAGGCCCTTCAGCTGGCAAGCGCGCGCGCCGCGACGCGCGGACAAGCCGCGATTCACCTCCTGCGCGGCTCCTCGGTCCTCGCCGTCTTTGCGGTGGCTGATGGCATCCGCGAGGAGAGTCGGGAGGCCATCCGGGCATTGCATTCGCTGAACGTCGAGGTCGCGATGCTCACCGGGGACGCCCATGCCGTCGCCAACGCCGTGGCCGCCGAGCTCGGCATTGATACCGTGTTTTCGCAGGTGCTGCCGGAGGACAAGGCGCGGCACGTGCAGGGCCTTCAGGCACGCGGGAAGCGGGTCGCGATGGTCGGCGACGGCGTGAACGACGCTCCCGCGCTCGTCACCGCCGATGTCGGGATTGCGATCGGGGCTGGCACGGACGTGGCGGTCGAGGCGGGAGATATCGTCTTGGTGCGATCCGACCCTCGCGACATTCCGCGGATCATTACGCTCTCTCGGGCGACTTACCGGAAGATGCTTCAGAATCTGTGGTGGGCGGCGGGATACAACATCGTGGCAATTCCGCTGGCCGCCGGGGCTCTCGCGGCGTGGGGAATACTCCTCACACCGGCGCTTGGCGCGGTGCTCATGTCCGCCAGCACGGTCGTCGTGGCCATCAACGCGCAGTTGCTGAAGCGCACGCGCCTGTGACGCCTGACGCGTCGCGAACCTCACGCGGGTGCGACCGTCTGCGATGGTCGGGGTCTCGACAGGGGCCGTCGTGGGGGCAACCGACGCGATGCGCGACAATCGGTACGAATCCGTGCTCGCGATGACCACTCGCGATAGCCGGAGATGGAAGCGCGCGGGCTCGACTCCACACCGGCGGAGGGATCGACATGGCCGTGGGTTCGGCGCCGGGCCGTGATTGCGGCTGATGCGTGGGTCGAGGACACTGCCGGGGAGCTGTGCGAAGGCCGCGAGGCGCTTCTGCGCAGGGCTGAGATCTGCCATCGCGAGCGCGCGCACCGAGCGCGTGAGGGCGGGGCAACTCCGCACGATTTTCTCTGAAGCACGCCGCATCCGTGAACCGCGTGTGCCGTGGGGCCCGAAGCCTATGGTTGACTGGAGTGGGGTTTTACCCTACATAAAACCAGCGGGCTACCGACAGGTTACGCGGCGCGCATAGGCCAATCTTCCGTTGTCGCAATATCGCGAAGTCGGACTCCGACGAGCGTGCGACGGCATCAATCCTGACTGGAGCGAGGTGCACTCTGTGAGCGAATCCGAAGTGGTCGTCCCTGATGCGACGCACACGCGTTCCCGAGGTGGACACGCGCGGCGACGCGGGTGGCCGCGCCGCCTGCTTCGGGTCGGCGCGCTGGTGCCTCTCTCTGCCTCACTGCTCGCCGGGCAAGGGAACGAGTCGTCCAGCGTCGGGACTCGGTTGGGCGCGCTCTACGAAGTCGCTGCGCGGGAGAATCCGCGCATTCTCGCCGCGACGGCCCTCGCCGAGGCGGCGAGTGCGCGGGTGCCCGGTGCATCGCGCCCACCGGATCCCAACGTACAGCTCGGCCTGATGAACCGGTCGTTGCCCGGCCTTGGTCCAATGAATCCGCTGGGGATGACGCAGGTGCAAGTGACGCAGATGCTGCCCACCGCGGGCAAGCTGGGCCTCGCCGCGTCGGCGGCCGACGCTCGGTCGAGCGGAGCGCGCGCGCGCGCGGCGGACCTCCGCTGGGAAGTCCGAGCCGCTGTCGCGACTGCGTTCTACGATGTCTACACGGCGGAGCGCGCCATCAGCATCGCGCTGACGACGCGCAGCCTCATGGAGGACATCGCGCAGACGGCGGACGCCATGTATCGCGTCGGCGAAGCCTCCCAAGCGGATGTTCTCAAGGCGCGGGTCGAAGTGGCCCGGATGACTGAGGAGATCGTGGCGATGCGGGCGATGCGTCTCGTGGCGCTGTCCCGACTGAGTGGGCTGCTTGATGAGCCGATGGATTCGGCGACGGCACCGATGCTCCTGCCGCAGTTCCCGCCGGACTTGCCGTCGCTTGACTCGCTGGTGGTGGTCGCGGCAGAGACGCGTCCGATGATTCGCGGCGGCCAGGCCGACCTGCGCGCAGCGGAGGCGGACGAGACGCGCGCTCGCCGCGAGATTTGGCCTGACGTCGAGGTGGGGCTTCAGTACGGCCAGCGAGGGGGCGTGGGGGGGCCGGAGCGGATGGCGAGTCTGATGCTTGGGGCGTCGGTGCCGGTGTTCGCGCGTGATCGGCAGCTACGGATGCGGGACGAATCGGCGGCGATGCGGGCGATGGCGGCGGCGGACCTCGCGGCGATGCGTGCCGAGACGCGCGCTCGCGTCGGGGAAGCCTACGCACAATGGCAGCGTGCGCGGAATCTGCAGGCGCTGTATCGCACCACGGTGCTGCCGCAATCGCGCGCCGCCGTCACGGCGGCCCTCGCCGCGTATCGCGTCGGGACCGTGAACCTGATGACCCTGCTCGACAATCAAGCGATTGTGAATCGATACGAGCAGGAACTTGCGGCGCTCGAAGCAGCCGAGGGGATGGCGTTGTCCGACCTCGAGATGCTCTTGGGGCGCGAACTGATGGACTCCAACACCGGCCGCCTTGCGCCGGGAGGCGAAGGCTGATGTCCGAGGCTCACGAAACAGGGACCACTCCATCCGATGACGCGACCGTGTTCGACGCCGATGCCGCTGCACCCGGCATTCGTTGGCGCCGCTGGCTGATCGGCGCGGTGCTGATCGGTGGCGCCATTGTGGCCGCAGTCCTCGCCTCCCGCGACGAGGGTCCAGCGGCCGAGTCCGCCGGGCACGCACACGGAGCGGCGGCGGGCACCGGTTCGGCGCAGCCCGTGATGCTCGACGCGGCGGCGGCGCGCCGTATCGGTGTCACGTTTGCGTCGGTCGAGCGTAGTCCGCTCGCCCAAGAGGTTCGGAGCACTGGCCAAGTGACCTACGACGAGACCCGGGTTCGCACCGTGAGTCTCAAGTTCGACGGCTGGGTGGACCGACTGTACGTCGATTTCACCGGCCGCTTCGTCAGCGCGGGAGAGTCGCTGCTGGCGACGTACTCGCCGATGCTGGTGAGTGCCGAACGCGAGTTGGTGCTCGCGCAGGCCCTCGTGCGGGACGTGGCCGGCGCGGACAGCGCGACGGTCGAAGGTGCGCAGCGTCTTCATCAGTCGGCGCGTGAGCGCCTGTTGAACTGGGATGTGCCCGCCGACGAGGTCGAACGCGTGGAGCGCTCCGGCGCCGTGCCGAAGGTGCTCGTGATCAGGGCACCGTATTCGGGCGTCGTCTTGGACAAGTACGTGCTCGAGGGCCAGCGCATTATGGCCGGCGATCCCCTCTATCGCATCGCCGACCTCTCGAAGGTCTGGGTGGAGGGCGAAGTCTTCGAACGGGACGTCTCGATGGTGTCCATCGGCCAGTCGGTCGAGATCGAAATGGACGCGCGCCCCGGGGAATCACAGGTCGGTCGGATCGTGTTTCTGCAGCCGACGGTGAACCCCGAGACGCGGACGATGCGGATGCGCGTGGAACTCGACAACCGCGCCGGCCATCTGCGGCCCGGGATGTACGCGACGGTGCGCATCCGGTCCACGAGTTCGCGGCCGGTGCTGCACGTTCCGCGCTCGGCGGTACTCTCGACGGGCCGCCGCGACCTCGTCTTCGTGCAGCGCGCGGATGGAGTCCTCGAGCCGCGGGACGTCGTCCGCGGCATCTCGACGGATACCCGTGCGGAGATCCGGTCGGGGCTGCAGGTCGGCGAGACGGTCGTCGCCTCGGCGACGTTCTTGGTGGACGCGGAGTCGAATCTCGGGTCCGCGCTCGGGGGGATGGCTGGGATGCCGGGAATGGCGATTAGCACGCCGCCCGTCGGGAGCACGAGCGCGCCGAAGGCAAGCAAGGCGGACTCGACGGCCGCGCCCACCAAACACGATCACTGAGGCCACGGCTATGCTGAAGCGCGTCATTGAGTGGTCGGTAGCCAACAAGTTCATCGTTGCGCTCGCGATGGTGGCCGCCCTCGGGGGCGGCGTGCTCGCGCTGCAACGGACGCCGTTGGAGGCCCTGCCGGACTTGAGCGACGTCCAGGTCATCATCCAGACGGAGTTCAGCGAGCAGGCGCCGCAGATCGTCGAGGATCAGGTCACGTATCCGATTGCCGCCGAGATGTTGAAGGTGCCGGGGGCGCGCGTCGTGCGCGGCTACTCGTACTTCGGCGTGTCCTTTGTCTACATCATCTTCGACGACAATACTGACCTGTATTGGGCGCGCAGCCGCGTGCTCGAGTATCTGAATGGGTTGAAGGGACGGCTGCCCACCACCGTCTCGCCGACGCTTGGCCCGGATGCGACGGGACTGGGCTGGGTGTACCAGTATGCGCTCGAAGACACGACCGGGCGGATGGATCTCGCGGAGTTGCGGGCGCTTCAGGACTGGTACCTGCGGTATGAGCTCACGGCTGTTTCGGGGGTCTCGGAGGTCGCGACGCTCGGGGGGTACGAGAAGCAGTACCAGGTGGACCTCGACCCGGCGAAGCTGCTGGCGTACCGCATCCCCGTGACACGCGTGATGCAGGCGATTCAGGGAGCGAACGCCGATATCGGGGCCATGGTCGTCGAGCTGTCCGAGCGCGAGTATATGGTCCGCGGGCTCGGCTATCTCAAGTCGCTGGCCGACATCGAAAACGTGGTGGTGGGCGCGACGCCAGCGGGTACGCCGATTCGGGTGGCGGAACTGGGGCGCGTGAACGTCGGGCCCGCCGTGCGCCGCGGCGTCGCCGAACTGGACGGCCGCGGCGACGCCGTCGGTGCGATCGTGGTGATGCGCTTCGGCCAGAACGCGCTGACGACCATCGAACGCGTGAAGGCGCGGCTGGCGGCAATCGCTCCCGGACTGCCGCCAGGCGTGGTCGTGCGCCCCGTGTACGACCGGAGTGATCTCATTGAGCGGGCGATCGAGACGCTCCGCGGCAAGTTGCTCGAGGAAAGCCTCGTCGTGGCGCTCGTGTGCATCGTCTTCCTGCTCCACGCGCGGTCCGCGCTGGTGGCAATCATCACGCTCCCGGTCGGCATCCTGATGGCGTTCATTGCGATGCGCTACGTGGGCGTGGGTGCGGACATTATGTCGCTCGGCGGCATCGCCATCGCCATCGGCGCGATGATCGATGCCGCAATTGTGATGATTGAGAACCTGCACAAACATCTGGAGCGTGCTGTGATGGCACAGCGGCGAGCCGCTGGCCTGGAGGCGGAGGACGCGACGACTCGCTGGCTCGACACCGGCGTCCTGTCGACGCGGGAGCGCTGGCGCGTCGTCGTGGCCGCAGCGCAGGAAGTCGGCCCGGCGCTCTTCTTTTCCCTCCTTATTATCACGGTGTCGTTCCTGCCGGTGTTTGCGCTGGAAGGCCAAGAGGGACGGCTGTTCCGCCCGCTGGCGTACACGAAGACGTTCGCGATGGCAGCGTCGAGCCTACTGTCGGTGACCCTCGTGCCCGTGGCGATGGGCCTCTTCGTGCGCGGTCGCATCTACCGCGAGTCTGCGAACCCGGTGAACCGCGTATTGATGCGCGCCTATCGGCCGCTCATCACGTTCGTCCTGCGCCACCGCTGGCCGGTCGTCGCGGCCGCCGTCGCGACCGTGGTCGTCACGTGGGTCCCGTGGACGCGCATCGGCGGCGAGTTTATGCCGACCCTCGAGGAGGGAACCATCCTCTTCATGCCCACGACGCTGCCGGGCGTGAGCGTGGCCCGGGCGCGCGAGATCCTGCGCATCCAGGACGGCATCCTGCGCGCATTCCCCGAGGTGGAGCACGTGTGGGGGAAGGCCGGACGCGCCAACACGGCGACCGATCCGGCCGGGCTGGACATGTTCGAGACGACCATCACGCTTCGCCCGCGGGAGATGTGGCGCGAGGGAATGACGTACGACCGACTCGTGGCGGCGATGGATTCGGCGGTGCGGCTTCCCGGCGTGACGAACGCGTGGACGATGCCGATCAAGGGGCGCAACGACATGCTCGCGACCGGAATCCGGACGCCTGTCGGCATCAAGGTGTTCGGCCCCGATCTGCGCGAACTGGAGCGCATCGGTCGCGAGATCGAGAGCGCGGTGCAAATGGTCCCTGGCACCCGGAGTGCGTTCGCCGAGCGCGCCGTCAGCGGCTACTATCTCGACATTGACATCGATCGTCGGGCGGCGGCGCGGCACGGATTGAACGTTGGCGATGTGCAGGCGGTGATTGCGACCGCGATCGGAGGGATGACAATCACGCAGACGGTGGAAGGGCGCCGCCGGTTCGGCGTACGCGTGCGATATCCCCAGGAACTGCGCGACACGCCGGAGCGCCTCGCGTCGGTGCTTGTCCCGGTGGCGCACGCGGCTGGCGGCAGCACCGCTGCGGCGATGGGTGGGATGGGGGGATCGGCCGCGCCGAGCGGCGGCGTGGCGCAGGTGCCGCTCGGCCAGATTGCGCGGATATCCTCCGTCGCCGGGCCGATGGTGGTGCGGACCGAGGGCGCGATGCCGACGGCGTGGGTGTACGTCGACGTCACGGGTCGCGACATCGGCGGGTACGTGGCGGACGCCCAGCGGGAGGTGGCTGCCCGGGTGACGCTGCCCACCGGGTACTCGGTGGTCTGGAGCGGCCAGTACGAGTATATGCAGCGCGCGAAGGAGAAGATGAAGCTGGTGATTCCGGCGACGCTCGCGCTGATCTTCCTGCTGCTCTACTTCAATTTCAAGAGTGTCGGCGAGTCGCTCATCGTGATGCTGTCCCTGCCCTTCGCGCTGGTCGGGGGCATCTGGTTCCTCTGGGCGCTAGGCTACAACTGGTCGGTGGCGGTCGCGATTGGCTTCATCGCGCTCGCGGGAGTTGCGGCCGAGACCGGTGTGGTGATGCTGATCTATCTGGACCACGCCTGGGCCGCGAAATCGGCAGAGGGACGCCGGCCCTCGCTGCGCGATCTCTACGAGGCGGTGATGGAGGGCGCGGTGGAGCGCGTGCGCCCGAAGATGATGACGGTCACGGCGATTATGGGCGGCCTGTTGCCCCTGCTGTGGGGCACCGGTGCCGGCAGCACGGTGATGCGGCGCATCGCGGCGCCGATGATCGGCGGGATGGTGTCGAGCACGATTCTCACGTTGCTCGTCATTCCAGCCGTGTACTCGCTTTGGAAGGAGCGCAGCGTGGGCCGCGGCGGCCTAGG
>PNKF01000005.1 GCA_013822285.1 Gemmatimonas sp. | reverse complement strand
GCTAGCCCTCGGGCTCGAACCGAGCATCGAGGCCGAAGTCCTGCCGTCCGGCGTCGCCCTGTTGGCGCGCGTGAAGGAGGCGAAGCCCGATGCCATCCTCCTCGACGCGATGATGCCAGAACTCGACGGCTACGAGACCTGCCGTCGGCTCAAGTCTGACCCCGAGACGGCCGGGATTCCCGTCGTCTTCCTGACGGCCCGCGCCCAGCGCGGCGAGCGCGACACCGCCCTCGAAGTCGGGGCGCTGGCCTGCCTCACCAAGCCCTTCGACCCGCTGACGCTCGCGGGCGAACTGCTCGTCGCGCTCGGACGGTGAGCGACGGTGCGCGGCACCGCGCGCCGTCTGGCGCGAGGTGGCTGCGGTGGACGTCGCTCGCCCTCTGGCTCGTCGTCGCGGCGTTCGAGCCGCGCGCGACGCTCTCCGCCCAAGCTGCCCCGCCTCCGGCTCGCTGCGACAGCGCCACAGCCGGCGCGCATATCGAGGCTGCCTGGCTGCAGTGGCGAGCGAATGCCGTGCCTGCCGCGGACTCGCTGTTTCGACTCGGTGTCCGGGCCTGCCCTGCGGCCGGTGACGGCTGGACCGGACTCGGCTACGTGGCGCTGCGCCGTGACCTCCTGCCGCTGGCCGTCGCGCGCTTCGACTCGGCGCTCGCCGTGCTCCCCCGCCCCACGGTCGATGCCGCTCTGGGCCTTGGCATCGCCAGCTTCCGCGCCAGCGCGCTGACGCGCGCGCACCGCGCATTTGTGCTTGCCGATTCGCTGGAGCCCGGCAACGTCACCGCGCGCGACTACCTCCGCCGCATCCCGGAGCCCGTCGACAGCACGGCACTGCCGGCGCGGCAGCGGCCGACCACGACGGTCATCGCCGCGCGCGTCGGCCGTCGCATCTTCGAGGTGCCGGACGGACGTGGCGGCTGGCGTCCGATGTGGATCAAGGCCGTGAACCTCGGCGCCGCGCTCCCGGGCAAACATCCGGCGGAGTTTCCGCCGGACGACGGCAGCTACGAGGCGTGGATCCGCGACCTCGCCGATCTCGGTGCCAACGCGGTGCGCGTCTACACCATTCACCCGCCGCATTTCTATCGCGCGCTGCGGCAGTGGAACCTCGCGCATCCGGACCAGACCATCTGGGTCCTCCACGGCGTGTGGACGGAGTTGCCGCCGGGTCCGCAGGAAGAGCGCTACGACGACCGCGCGTGGAACGCGGCATTCCTCGCCGAGATGCATCGGGTGGTGGATCTGCTGCATGGTCGCGCGGCGATTCCGCATCGCCCCGGACACGCGGGTGGCATGTACCTCGCCGACGTCTCGCCGTGGACCTTGGGTTACATCATCGGCCGGGAGTGGGAGCCGTACTCGGTGCAGGCGTTCGCCCGGCGCTACCCGCGGCAGACGGCGTACAGCGGGAGGTATGTGCAGATCGCGGGCGGCAACGCGGTGGATGTGTGGCTCGCGACGGCGGCCGACTCGATGATCGCCTACGAGATGGCGCAGTGGAACACGCAGCGGCCGATGGCCTACACGAACTGGCCGACGCTCGATCCCCTGCAGCACCCCACCGAGACATCGCGTGCGGAGGAAGCCGCCTGGCACCGGCGCCGCCGCGAACGCCCACCCGAAGCGTCGAAGGAATACGACAACGACGTCATCGCGCTGGACGCGACGAAGATGTCGGCGACGCCGCACTTTGCGGCGGGGCTTTTCGCGAGCTTCCACGCGTACCCGTACTATCCGGACTTCATGGTGCTCGACAGCGGCTACGCCAAGGCGTCGAGCCCCGACGGGCCCAGCCACTACTTCGGCTACCTGCGCGAGCTGGTCGAGTATCACGGGACGATTCCCGTCGTCATCTCGGAAGTCGGCGTGCCAAGCTCGCGTGGCAATGCACACCTGCAGCCGCAGGGTTGGCATCACGGCGGCCATGATGAACGCGCCCAGGCGGCGATCAATGCGCGCCTCACGCGCGACATCGCGGCGAGCGGTGCGGCCGGCGTCGGCATCTTCGCGCTCATCGATGAGTGGTTCAAGAAGAACTGGTTGGTGATCGACTTCGAGCAGCCCAGCGAGCGGAATCGGCTGTGGTTGAACACGCTCGACGCCGAGCAGCACTACGGCCTCATCGCGATGCGTCCCGGTCATCGCGACTCGGCGATGGTCATCGACGGGCGTCGGGACGACTGGAGCGGCCGCGACCCATGGTTGCGCCGCGCGTCCGATGCGGCCTCGCCGAATGCGGCGGTGCCCGCCGCGCCTCGTATCGACGCCCTCTGGGTCACGCAGGACGAGGCGTTCGTGTACCTGCGTCTCGACGTCGGCGCCGTGGACTGGAGCCGCACGCGCATCCTCGTCGGTATCGACACACATGACGCTGCGGCAGGCGACCATCGTTTTCCGTTGGGCGCGGGGGCGAGCGCGACCGGGCTCGAGTTCGTGCTCGACCTCGCGGGGCCAGCGCGTGCGCGACTGCTGGTCGACCCGCCCTACAACCTGTATCGCTTCGCACCCATTCTCGGCAGTCAACCGCCGGTCGTGCAGTCGGTGTACAACCGGCCGTTCCGCTCGCTGCGCAATGACGATGGGCGATTCGATACGCTCTGGGTCACGCCAAACCGGCGGACCTTCGGGCGCGATGGGCGCGTGTACGAGGCGCAGCGCTACGAGCGCAACCTGCTGCGCCATGCGCGGCAGACGGAAACGACTCTCGCCGATTGGTTCGCCGACTCCGCCAGCGGAATCATCGAAGTGCGCATCCCCTGGGGCATGCTACACGTGACGGACCCCTCATCGCGACAGGTGCTCAGCGGCGTGCGCGGGACCGATCCCGCGCATGTCACGACGGACGGCTTCCGGTTCTCCGTGCGCATGCTCGACATCGGCGGCACGACGCCCGTGCTCCGCGATGCGCTCCCCGCCGTGGGCGCGACGCCACCCACCTGGACTTGGTCGACCTGGGAATCCCCGCGCTGGTACGCCGAGCGCAAACCCGCGTTTGCCGCGATGCGCGAGACCTTCCGCGCGATTCCCGACCCGAGAGACTAGAAGGTCCAGCGCCCGCCGAGGGTCGCGGCGCCGTAGCGATAATCGCTGGCCGTGATGGCACCGGCACCGGCCACGTTCGCATACACGAGCCCGAGGAGAATCTCTCGGCCCGGTGCCAGGCGATAGCCGACGCGCATCGTCGCGCGCGGCACGATGGCGTGGTCCAACGGCGACGACTCGAAGCCCACGAGTTGGCTGGCGAGCCCGAGGTCGCCCGCGAGGACTACGCCAAGTTCCGCGGTCCGCTCCGACGACACCGCGACTTCCGTCGTCGCCCAGCGCTGCGGCGAGAAGAAGACCCCGAACTGCGGCGCCTCCCACGAGACTTCGCGATGCGAGAGCGACAGCTGCGTGCCGCGCTTCGGCGTGAAGCGCAGGGCGCCGTTCACGGTGGTCCGCGAGGCGTCGAGTCCGATCCCGTACCCATCGACGACCCCGGCGCTGCCCGCGAGCCCCAGCTGCAGGCGCGGCGTGAGCGCGTAGGCGGCGTCGAGGTCGAAGACCGTGAACATCATCGCTCGCCGCGCGGTCGAGAGCACCTCATCGAAGGGCTCACGCGATCCACCGCCAGAGAGCCGCAGGCCGCGCATCGGGCTGCCGCTCATCCGCAGCGCGCCACGCCAGCGACTCTGGGCGCTGGTCATGCCGTCCGGAAACTGCACCATGCCCAACTCGGCGCGTGTCGTCACGCCGCGGCCCGCCGGGCGCCCCACGATGTAGAGCAGCGCACCGGGCATGGTCGCCGCATCGAGGTCCGTGACGCTGGCTTCGCGCAGGCGGAACGCGGCGCCGACGCGACTGTTGCCGAGCGCAGCGGCTTCAACGCCGAACTCGCGGTGCCAGAGTGTGTTGTCCTCGGAATCCTTCGCGCCCACCAGCGACCAGGACACTGCTGGGCGACGCTCGACGCGCACCCACGCCATCTGCTCCAACGCCGAGGCGTCGCCGGGACGCAGGGCGAGTGCGCGATCCAACGCGACCTCAGCGGCGCGTGCATCGCCACGCCAGCGTCGGAACTGCCCAAGCAGCGTCCACGCCTCGGCGTCATCGGCGCGACGGGCCAACCATGCTTCGAGCTGCGCCTCCGCTTCTGGCAGACGGTCACTCCAGGCCAGCGTCTGCGCCTTGCCGACGATGGCGTCACGGTACGCGGCATCGCGCGCGAGCACGCTGTCGTACTGCGCGAGCGCGGTCCCGTAGCGCGAGGCCCAGGCATAGGTGCGGGCAAGCGCGACGCGACCTTCGAGATCGGAGGGTTCGAGCCGCACGTAGAGCCGCAGTGCCGCGAGCGCTGGGTCAAAGCGATTTTCCCAGGCGTGCAGCAACCCGAGCCGAAACACGGCGCGGCTCGAGAAGCTCGAGTCGGTGCGCACGACGGCATCATAGGCCGCGCGCGCGGCGGGATGATCCTCGCGCGCCCAGGCCGAGTCACCCTGCGCGACGCGTGCGGCAAGCGCTTCGCGCGTCGCCGGCAACACCTGCTGCTGCGCCGCGGCGCCCCCCGTCACCAAGACGGTGGCGAGGAGCGCCGCGACGACGGACTTCACTTGGCGGACCAATCCGCCGAGAGCTCGAGGCGGCCCCACGAGATCGTGAGCACGCCGCGGGCCGACTGGTTGTCCGCCGGCACCATCACGATCTGCAACGACTCCTGCGCTTCGCTGCGCTGACGCGAGCGCAGCGGGACACGCACCAGATCCTTGGTGGCATCGTATTCGGTGCCCCACTGGCCGGTGTTGTTGTTGATGATGAGGAAGTACTGCCCGTTCTGGCGAATCGTGTAGAGCGAGTAGTTGCCCGCGGGCACATCCGCACCGCCGATCACCAGCGCCGTCTCGGTGCGCAGGGTCGTGGAGCTGTTCGCGCCCGTGCGCCACACCGTGCCATCCGTGTTGAGCTCGGTCGGCACATTGCGACCGCGGGCATGCGGCTGGCCGTACTCGATGCTCACGTTCTTCGGCGTGGGGGCCGGCTGGCCCTGCACGCGGGCCGGGGCCAGCGGCATGGTGAAGACGACGCGCGTGCTCAGCGGCGCGCGGAGCGCGCCAGACGGGGCGGCCGGGGCAGCCTGCTGGGCGGCGAGCGGCGCAGCCGTGAGGACGGCGAGGGCGATCAAGGCGATGGGACGCATGACTCTCATATGGAAGAGGGAAACAGTTGGACCACAGACCCCTGCGGGCCCGATGGCGTTAAGATACCTCTCCGCACCCCGAATCCTCCACCAGCGGCTTCGCCGCCGCCGGCCAGTTCCTCACCCGTCGTCACGAGTCCAATGCCCGCCAACGCCCCCGATCACCACGACGCCGAGATCGTCCTCAAGCTGTACGAGCTCCGTCGCGAACCCGTCATGCGGGAGTCCCGCGACGCGATCAATGGCCAGTTCATGCCCAAGACCTTCGAGGACGTGGCCGCGATCGCCAAGATGGACCATCCGCTCAACCGGGCCTATCGGCAGGTCAACACCTATTGGGAGATGGTCTACGGCTTGATCAAGCACGGCACCCTGAATGCCGACCTCGCGATGGAGAGCAATGGCGAAGGCATGCTCTTGCTGGCCAAGGTGTGGCCGTGGCTCGACCGCATCCGCGAGATCAACCCGCGCTCGTTCAAGAACGCCGAGTGGGTCGCGACGCAGACGGAGGCCGGGAAGTACGTCTTCGGCATCTTCCAGGCGCGCATCGAGAAGCAGCGCGCGGGCTAAGTCCCCGCTCCAGCGGGCTGGGAACTGTTTGGCGATTCGTCCGGAGATGGAACCTTTTGTTCTGGTCTGGATACATCATTCGTTGGACACACCGAATGAATCGCCAACATTTTCCTTGACAGACTAGAAATCTGTCCATAGAATACCACTATGCCCGCAACGCCTGGTCTCCACCCCGTTCGCATCGTGTCCCAGCGCACCGGCCTGACGCCGGACGTGCTCCGCGCCTGGGAACGTCGCTACAAGGCGGTCACTCCCGTGCGTTCTCCGGGCGGTCAACGGCACTATTCGGATGCCGACATCGAGCGCCTCGCGCTGCTCGCGCGTGCCTCGCGCGCCGGTCGACAGATCGGCCAGCTCGTGCCGCTGTCCAATCAAGAGTTGCAGAAGCTCATCGAAGACGACGAGCGGCAGTCGCGCCAGCGGGTCGGCGTGGGTCCCGACCAGCCGGCCATCGAGTCGTATCTCTCCAGTGCGCTGATCGCCGTCGAGGAGTTTGACGCGCAGCGCCTGGAGCAGACGCTGCGCTCCGCCGTGCTCCGCATGCCGAGCGACGAAGTCCTCGACCAGGTCATCGGTCCCCTGCTCTTCACGATCGGTTCGCTCTGGCACCAGGGCCTGCTGCGTCCGGCGAACGAACACCTGGCCACGACGACGATCCGTCGCGTGCTGGTGTGGATGTCGGACTTGGCGGTGGCTGATTCCCACGCCCCGTTGGTGGTCGTCGGTACGCCGGCGCGGCAGATGCACGAGCTCGGTGCGATGCTCGCCGCGACCACGGCCGCCTCGAGCGGCTGGCGCGTGGCCTACCTCGGCCCCAACCTGCCGGCCGACGAGCTCGCGCGCGCCGTGAAGTTCGCCAAGGCCACGGCGCTGGCACTCTCTGTGGTGTATCCGACGGACGACGACGAGCTCCCGGGCGAACTGCGGGCGCTCCGCGCCGCGTTGCCGCCCGAGATCGGGCTCGTGATCGGCGGCAGCGGCGCGCAGCATTACAGCGACGTCATCCGCGAAATCGGCGCCCAGCAGTTCTCGTCGCTGGTCGGCATGCGCCAGTGGCTGCGCCAGCGCGCGGCTACGGCGCTCTCCGGTCGAGCTGCTCGATAGTCGCCGTCGACGGCGCGCGCTCCCGCTGGAGCCGTGCCGCGACGCGCTCGGCTTGCGACATCGCACGCAGGATGTTCTCGCCGGCCAGTTTGCGGAGCTCCGCCTCGGTCCAGCCGCGACGTGAGAGCTCGGCGAACAGCGCCGGATACGTCGAGACATCCTCGAGCCCGCGCACCACATCGTCGATGCCATCGAAGTCGCCGCCGATGCCCACGTGGTCGGCGCCGGCCACGCGCTTGATGTGATCGAGGTGGTCCGCCACCTGCGCCAGCGTCGCGCCCGGCGCGGGCCCACGCCGTTCTGCCGCTGGCGTACGGTTCCAATCCACCTGCGCCTGGCTCACGAAGCCCGGCACGAAGGTCACCATCACCACGCCGCCGTTGCGCGGCAGTCGCTGCAGGATCGAGTCCGGCACGTTGCGGGTGTGGTTCGCGACTGCGAAGGCATTCGAGTGCGACCAGATGACCGGCGCGGCACTGACGTCCAGTGCATCGCTCATCGTCGCCGGCGAGGTGTGCGAGAGATCGACGAGCATGCCGAGTCGATTCATCTCGCGCACGACTTCCTTGCCGAACTCGGAGAGGCCGCCGTGGCGGGGATTCGGCACGTGCGCGTCGGCCCAATCGAGATGCACGTTGTGCGTGAGCGTCATGTAGCGCGCGCCCATCGCGTAGTAGGCGCGGAGCGCGCCGAGCGAGTTCTCGATCGCGTGTCCGCCTTCCATGCCCATCACGGAGCCGATGCGGCCGCGGGAGAAGGCGTCGCGAAAGCCCTGCGCCGTGGTGACGGCCTCGAGCACGTCGGGATACTTGGCGACCACGCGCTGCGCGATGTCGATCTGCTCCAACTGCACGCGCGCGTAGCCCATTGCCTTCGTGGCATCCTCGCCCGGGATGTACACCGACCAGAACTGCCCGCCGACGCGTCCGGCGCGCAGGCGCGCGATGTCGGTGTGGCCCACCGTGCGGCTGCGCAAGTCGTAGCGCTCCACATCACGCGGCGCCGCGGCGAACTCGCGGATCGCCCAGGGCAGATCGTTGTGGCCGTCGATCAGCGGCGTGCCGCGCAGCACACGCTCGGCGACCGCGAGATGTGGGTCGGCAGGACGCGTCGCGCCGGCCTGCGCGCAGGCCAGTGTGGGGGCAGCAACCAGGAGGGCGAGGAGCGGAAGATGTGTGCGCATGGCTGCAATCTATGAAAAGTCGGGCCCGGGGAGTCCCCCCGGGCCCGACCATTGTCCGACGCGGCAGCCGCAGCGGCTACTTCGCGGACTTCACGCCGCAGGTATTGATGCCAAGCAGCGTGTACAGCGGGCACCAGCCCATGAGCGAGGTGCCAAGCGGCACGAGGCCGAGCCAGCCCCAAGGCGTCTTGGGGCCGATGAAGACCAAGGTGATGAGCGTAACACCGACAACGGCGCGCAGGGCGCGATCGAGTGTGCCTTCGTTGACCGTGAACATGAGAGACTCCGGAGGGAGAGAGAACGCCGTGTTGCACCTGAGCTATCCTGCGCTGTTGCCACGGGTTCCGGCATCCGGCAGGCCTCTTCAACGCTGCGAGGGAAACCTGTACGCGGCTGCTCGGTATATTCCCACAGCCTGTTCCGACCGCAGTCCACTCCCTCCGCCTGGGTAGCCGATGCGCGCTCTGTTGCTTGCCACGTTGGTCCTTCCGTTCACGCTCGCCGCGCAGCAGTCGGCAGCGCCGTCCACTCCGGCCGCGAAGCCTCGTATCGCGCGCGTCGTGGTGACGCCGCTGCGTCGCGTGGTGAACGCCGGCGAAACGCTGCAATTGAGCGCCGAGGCGCGCGACGAAGCGGGGAACATCGTCGATGGCGTGACGTTCCGCTTCTCGCAGACCGGTGCCTACTTCGAGGGTTCGCTCTCCGCGCAGGGCTTGGTCACGGCGGGCTCGACCGGTGTGATGCCCGCGGCGGTGGTGGCGATTCGCCAAGGTGAGCAGCCCGTGGTCGAGCGCTTCGAGGTCCGCATGGTGCCGGGCCCGGCGGCGCGCATCGTCATCACGCCGGCCCCGGAGCGTCTCGTGCCCGGCCAGCGCATTCGCCTGAATGCCGACGTCATGTCAGCCGGCGGCGATCGCCGCGACGATCGCGTGCAGTGGTCGTCGTCGAACCCGCGCGTGTTGACCGTGAATGAAGTGGGCCTCGTGACGGCGGTCGCGACTGGGCGCGCGCGCCTGACCGCGAAGGTCGGCGAGATCGAGCGCACGCACGAGATCCAAGTGATTGCGACGCAGGTGGCGACGCTCAGCGTCGAGCCTGGGGTGACGGACGGCCGCACGGGCGACGTGCTGCGCTTTCGCGCCATCGCCCGCGACGCACAGGGCCGCGAGATCGCCGGCGTGACGCCGGTGTGGAGCTTCTCGCCGGGCCAGGGCATGCTTGATGCGGACGGCAGCTTCGTCGGCTACGAGCCAGGCAGCTACACGGTGACGGCCTCGCTGGGCAATCGCACGGCCGATGCGGTGGTGACGTTGGCCGCGCGTGGCGTGCGTCGCCCGCTGACGGTGGTGGGGCGCCTGCCGCGCACGCGCTTCAACACCGAAGAGGTGTGGCTGCATCCGAACGGCCAAGTGGCGTACTTGGGCTCGGGCGGCGGCGGCGATGTGCTCTATGCGATCGACATCTCGAATCCCGCCGCGCCGGTCGTCACGGATTCGATCGTCGCGAACACGCGACGCGTGAACGACGTGATGACCACGCCCGACGGCAAGTACTTGGTCTTCACGCGTGAAGGCGCGGCGGACCGCCGCAATGGCGTGGTGTTCGCCTCGCTCGAAGATCCGCGGCACCCGAAGGTGATCAGCGAGTTCACGCAGGGCGTCACGGCCGGCGTGCACTCGAGCTTCATCTATAAGGATCCGCGGCACGGCCAGCACGTGTTCCTCACGAACGACGGCACGGGTGCCCTGCACGTCCTCAACATCGATGACCCGGCCAACCCGCGCGAAGTCGCGCAGTGGAAGACGGAGAATCGACCCGACGCCGGCCGCACGCTGCACGACATCGACGTGCAGGACGGCTTGCTGTACGGCTCGTGGTGGAACGACGGCCTCGTGATCCTCGACGTCGGCAATGGCATCAAGGGTGGGACGCCGAGCAATCCGGTGATGGTGTCGCAGTACAAGTACGATCTCAACGCGCTGTATCGCGACGTCGAGGCCAGCGGTGGCCCGGGCTTCATCCGCGGCACGCACACGGCGTGGCGGCACCGCAACTACGTGTTCATCGCCGACGAGGTGTTCCCGTCGAGCGGCGTGCGCGGCGCGAAGGATGCGGCGGCGGGCCGCGCATATGGGCGCCTGCAGGTGATCGACGTGAGCGACGTCGAGAAGCCGCGCTCGGTGGCCTGGTATGAGCCGGAGTTCGGCGGCGTGCACAATGTCTGGGTGGCCGGCGACTCGCTCTACATGGGCGCGTACAACGCGGGCTTCCGCGTGTTCGACGTGTCCGGCGAACTGAAGGGTGACCTGCGCGCGCAGGGCCGCGAGATCGGCCATCTCAATACGGCGGACATGGACGGACGTGCGCGCAACACGGCCATGACCTGGGGTGTGGTGGTGCGCGACGGACTGGCCTATGTGAACGACATGAACAACGGCCTGTGGATCGTGCGCATCGAGCCGAAATCGAGCGTCGTCCCGTGACCGACGGTCGGGCGCCGCTGCCGCGCCTCCGTCTCACCCCGCTCGCTGCCGCGTTCGCGCTGGTCGTGATCGCGGCAGCGGCCTGTAGGCCGCGCCATGAGGAAGCCGACCTCCGGCCACGCATCCTCACGGAATCATTGCCGCCGGACACCGCCGAGCTGCGTCCGCGCATCCTGACGGAGCCCGCGCCGCCCGAGGCGCCGACGCGCGAGTATCGCGCGATCGTGGTATCGGAGTCGGTGGATGAGATCGCGCGCATCAGCTTCGGTCCTGCCGGCGCACGCGTGGAGAAGGTCGCGCCGGTTGGCATGTCGCTGATTGACCCCGACGGCCCGCACGGCGTGGCGCTGGCACCGGACGGCCAGCACTACTTCGTGTCCACGGCGCATGGATTGCCCGGTGGCTCGCTGTGGAAGTTCCGCACGGATTCCGACGAGCCCGTCGGTCGCGTGGTGCTCGGGCCCTTTCCCGCAACCGCGCAGGTCAGCCCCGACGGATTCTTCGTGTGGGTGGTGAACTTCAACCTGCACGGTGACATGGTGACGTCGTCGGTCTCGGTGGTCGAATCGCGCGAGATGATCGAGGTCGCGCGCATCCCGACCTGCACGATGCCGCATGGCTCGCGGCTCAATGCGAGCGGCACGCGCCACTACTCCGCGTGCATGATGGATGAGATGCTCGTCGAGGTCGACGCTGCGCGCTTCGACGTGGCGCGGCACTTCTTCCTCACCGCCGGCAAGGAGATGGGCATGCCCGGTGCCCCGCCCCGTCGCGGGGCCGATGCGCACGCGGGTCACGACATGGGCGGCCACGGCATGGAACCGCCGGCGCCCGGCGACGTGAGCTGCTCGCCGACCTGGGCCCAGCCCTCCCCCGACGGCTCGCGCGTGTGGGTGGCCTGCAACAAGAGCAGCGAGATCGTCGAGATCGACGTCGCCTCGTGGCGCATGTTGCGCCGCATTCGCGCCGGCGACGGCGTGTACAACCTCGCGGTGACGCAGGACGGCCGGCGCCTCGTGGCGACGAACAAGCGCGGGCAGTCCGTGAGCGTGTTCGATACGCAGAGCGGCCGCGAGCTGGCGCGCATCCCGACGACGCGGCGCGTGGTGCACGGCGCGGCGATCTCCAGCGATGACCGCTATGCGTTCATCACCAACGAGGGCGTAGGGTCGGAGAAGAGCACGGTGGACATCATCGACCTGCGGGTGCTGCGGCGCGTGGCCAGCGTGGAAGTTGGACAGCAGGCTGGCGGCGTGGACGTCGTGCGCTGAGGAGCGAAAAGCGAGGCTGAGAATCGAAGGAAGACGTACGAGGGGTGAAGGTTGGAGGGCAGAAAGCTTTCGCTTCGAGCCCTCCGACCTTCACCCCTCGGCTTTCACTCCTTGAGCTGTTCCTTCGCTCTTCGCTTCTCGTTCTTAGTAGCGGTAGTGATCCGGCTTGTACGGCCCGTCCACCGGCACGCCGATGTACGCGGCCTGCTTCTCCGTGAGCTTCGTGAGCTTCACGCCGAGCTTGTCGAGGTGCAGTCGCGCCACCTTCTCGTCGAGGTGCTTGGGCAGCGTGTACACCTTCTTCTCGTACTTGCTGTTGTTCACGTGCAGCTCGATCTGCGCCATCACCTGGTTGGTGAACGAGGCCGACATCACGAAGGACGGGTGGCCCGTGGCGCAGCCGAGGTTGAGCAGGCGGCCTTCGGCGAGGATGAGGACGGAGTGGCCGTCCGGGAAGATCCACTCGTCGAACTGCGGCTTGATCTGGTTGCGCTTGATGCCCTTCAGGTTCTTGAGACCGGCCATGTCGATCTCGTTGTCGAAGTGGCCGATGTTCCCGACGATGGCCTTGTCCTTCATCTTGGCCATGTGCTCGACCGTGATGATGTCGGCGTTGCCGGTCGCCGTGATGAACACGTCGGCGGTGCTGACGACCTCATCCAGCGTGGTGACCTGGTAGCCTTCCATCGCGGCCTGCAGCGCGCAGATGGGATCGACTTCCGTGATCACGACGCGCGCGCCCTGCGCACGCAGCGACTGCGCCGAGCCCTTGCCGACGTCGCCGTATCCCATGACGACGGCGACCTTGCCGGCGAGCATGACGTCCGACGCGCGGAGGATGCCGTCGGTGAGCGAGTGACGGCAGCCGTAGAGGTTGTCGAACTTCGACTTCGTCACGGCGTCGTTCACGTTGATCGCCGGGAAGAGCAGCTTGCCGGCCTGCATCATCTCGTAGAGGCGGTGCACGCCCGTCGTCGTCTCCTCGGAGACGCCGCGGATGGCCTTGCCGACGTTCGTCCAACGCTTGGGGTCTTCCTTGAGCGTCTTGCGCAGCAGCTCGAGGATCACGCCCCACTCTTCCGGCTCGTTCGCGGCGTCGAAGGCCGGGACCTTGCCCGCGGCCTCGAACTCCGTGCCCTTGTGCACGAGCATCGTGGCGTCGCCGCCGTCATCCAGGATGAGGTTCGGGCCCGAGCCGTCCGGCCACATCAGGGCCTGCTCGGTGCACCACCAGTACTCCTCGAGCGTCTCGCCCTTCCAGGCGAAGACCGGCGTGCCGCGCGGCTGCTGGACGCTGCCGTCCTTGCCGACGACCACCGCCGACGCGGCGTGGTCCTGCGTGGAGAAGATGTTGCAGGAGACCCAGCGCACATCGGCGCCGAGCTCGGTGAGCGTCTCGATGAGCACGGCCGTCTGGATGGTCATGTGCAGCGAGCCCATGATCTTCGCGCCGGCGAGCGGCTTCTTGCCCTTGTACTCGGCGCGCAGCGCCATCAGGCCCGGCATCTCGTACTCGGCGAGGCGGATTTCCTGGCGGCCCCACTCGGCGAGCGAGAGGTCCTTGACCTTGAACGGTTCGCGGCCGGCCTTGGCGGACGCGTCGAATGCGTGGAGCTGGGGTGCGACGGCAGTCATTGGAACGGACCTCAACTGAAGATGTGAGATGTGAGATGTAAGCGGTGAGACACTGAAACGACACTTCTGACGTCTCGGCGGTCGACCTTCGACTACATCGACAGCACAGCGACGAATAACGACGGACCTTTGGCCGTGGGGCTCGGCGGCAATGCGTTGACGCGCACCGTCTTGAATCCGGCGGCGCTGCCCCACTCCTTCACCTGCTCCGCCTCGAAGCCCAACCAGACATGGCCCATCGTCTGGCGATACTCGGCGCGGTCGTGCGGCAGCATGTCGACCAACAGCAGCTTGCCGCCCTTCGGCTTCAACGCGCGACGGATGCCCGTGAGCACGGCCACCGGATCCGCCACGTAGTGCAACACCAAACTGAGCACGGCGACATCGAGCGTCGCGGCATCCAGCGGCAGCTCCTCGATGCTCCCGGCACGCAGCTCGACGTTCTCGAGCGCGCCGAGTCGCGCCTTGGCGGCCTTGAGCATCGCACTGGACTCGTCCACCGCGATCACCTGCTGCACGAACGGCGCCATCACCTCGGCGAGCTGGCCCGTGCCGCAGCCAAGATCCCCGACGACCTGCGTGGGCTCGAGCAAACCGACCAACGCGAACAACTCCGTGCGCGTGCCGAAGAGTTCCGCCCGCACCTTGTCCCACTGCGCCGCCGAGCTCGCGAAGAACTGCTGCGAGCGCGTGTGGCGATCGGCGAGTACGCCCTTCACGCGCTGCGCGTCCCGCGCGGCGGCCGGCAGGCCTTCCGCTTCCTCACGCACGGCGGTCCAGAGCTTCCGCGTGCCCGCATCGAGCGCCTTCGGATCCAAGCGATACCGATTGCTCGTCCCATCTTCACGCGCCACCAGCCAGCCCGCGCCGGACAGCACCTTGAGATGCCGGCTGACGGTCGACTGCGGCAGTTGCAGCACGCTGCAAAGCTCCGACACGGTCAACTCGTGCCGCTCGAGGAGCAGCAGGAGCCGCGAGCGAATCGGGTCGGCCAGGGCCGAGAGGCGGTCAAAGAGGGCGGGTCGTTTCATCCGTATATCCGGATGAAAGGTTAATGCACGGATGCCGCCGACGCTAGGCCTGTAGCACCGCCGCCAGGGCGGCTAACCGGACTTGGTCGAGCTTGCCCTCGCGGCGCACGCCGGAGCATACGTCGAGGCCGTGGGGCCGGACGGTCGCAATCGCCTGTGCGGCGTTCTCCGCGCGCAGCCCACCCGCCAGCCAAACCGGCAGGGGACTCTCGCGCACGATGCGCGCGCTCAGCGACCAATCGTGCGTGCGACCCGTGCCCCCGAGCTCCTTCACCGTGAGCGCAGGATTGCCGGAGTCGAGCAGCAGCTCATCGACGTCCGGTGCGACGCGCAGCGCCTCGGCGACGTCTGCCTCGGATCGCACGTGAATCACCTGCACCTGGCGCACGGATGGCATCAGGCGCCGTAGCTCGCGATGCGCACCATCGGGCAGCGCATCGACCAATTGCACGGTCTCGGGCTGCAGCTGCTCGAGCTGCTCGGCGATGGCGGCCGGCTCGGTGCGGGAGGTGAGCAAGAAGCTGCGCGCGCGGCCTCGCGCCCAGGCCGCGACCTCGCGGATGATCGCGTCTTCCACGACGCCGGGGCCGCTCGGCATCGCCGACACCAATCCGAGCGCCGCGGCGCCATGCGAGACGGCAAGCTCCGCTTCCGCGACCGACGAGATGCAGCAGACTTTCAGCTGCGGCATGCGGCCGTCGCCTATCGCCGTTCGAGGGCGGCGGTCTGCTCGCGCAGCGCCTCGCCCACATAGCAGTGCATGCCGACGCCGACCAATCCCGCCTTCGAGAACTCTGCGAGGTACTGCGCCGCGCTGCGTTCGTGCCAGCCGGCGCGATCGCCTTCGATGGAATCTTCCTTCGCGTAGGCTTCGAGGTACGTCACGCCACCGAGCAGGTCGGCGACCGCCGAGAGTCCCGGGCCGAGTTCGTCGTCCGGCACGTACTGCAGCACATCGCAGACGACGATCACATCGTACGGCCCGTCGAGTGTCAGCGCCGCCAGGCTGCCGAAGCTGCCGCGGCGAATGTCGCGGGTACGCCCGAATCGCTCGAGCACGTACTCGCTGGACTCGACGCCGGTGTAGCGCAGGTTGGGGCGCTCGCGCCGGAGGTGTTCACGCCAGGCCCCCTCGCCGCATCCCACATCGAGCACGCTGCGCACCGGCCGCTCAAGCAGGGCCTCCGCGATGCCCAGCACCATCCGCACCTTGCGGGCCACGGCGGCGGGCGTGATCACACGACGGTTGGGGTCGTGGTACCACTGTTCGTAATATTCGCGGTCGTAGGTCTTCGACATCGGCAGGAAACTAGCACCTTGTCCAACGCATTGGTCGAGTATGGCGAACCATGACGTGATCGTGATCGGTGGCGGGCTCGCGGGCCTGGCGGCGGCGAGAACCCTCGCGGCGGCCGGCGTCGCTCCGCTGCTGCTCGAGGCGAGCGCTGAGGTCGGCGGCCGTGTGGCCACGGACGAAGTGGACGGTTTCCTGCTCGATCGCGGCTTCCAGGTGCTGCTCGATTCCTACCCTGAGGCGCGGCAGCAGCTCGATCTCGCGGCGCTGCAGCTCGGACGCTTCGCGCCTGGTGCGCTGATTCGCCGCGAGGGCGGTTTCGGTCGCGTGGCCGATCACTGGCGCGCGCCGGTCGCCGGTGTCCGCTCGCTGTTCTCCGGTGCGTTCACGCCGATCGATGCGCTGCGCATGCTCAAGCTGCGCTCAAATGCGATCCTCGCGCTCGAGGGCGATCCGATTGCGCGCGGCGACGAGACGGCCGCGCGCGGCCTGCACCGCCGCGGCTTCTCCGATCGCGCCATCGAACGTTTCTTCCGTCCATTCTTCGGCGGCGTCTTCCTCGACACGCAGCTCGGCGCGCCCGTGCACTGGTTCGAGTTCCTCTTCGGCATGTTCGCCATCGGCCATGCGACACTGCCGAGCGGCGGCATGGGTGCGATCCCCCGGCAGCTCGCCGCCGGTCTGCCCGAGGGCAGCCTGCGCGTCGATGCGCGCGTCCGCAGCCTGAAGGGCACGCGTGTGGAGCTGGCCTCCGGCGAGCTGCTCGACGCCGACGCGGTCATCCTGGCGACCGATGCCCGTAACGCGCCGGTGCTGCTGCCGGGTTCGCGTGCGCCGCAATGGTCGTCCTGCGTCACGCTGTACTACGCGGCCGCCGCATCGCCGATCGCCGAGCCGCTGCTCATGCTGAATGGCGAGGATCGCCGCGGTCCGGTGAATCACGTCTGCGTGCCCAGCGACGTGAACGCGAGCTATGCGCCACCGGGGCAGTCGCTGATCTCTGCGACCGTGGTCGGCAGCGGCCACGCCGACGACGCGATCCTCGACCGCGACGCGCGTGCGCAACTCAGTGGATGGTTCGGCGCCGATGCGCTGCGCGGCTGGCGGCTGCTGCGTGTCGCACGCGTGCCCTACGCGCTCCCTCGCGCCGTCCCTGCGCCGGATTCCGTCGCCGCGGCGGTGCGGCTCGGTCCGCAGCTCTACGGCTGCGGCGACTATCTCGAGACGCCGTCCATCAACGGTGCCCTGCGCAGTGGACGGCGGGCCGCCGAGGCGCTGCTCGCCGATCGCCGCGCTCGATAGTTCGTGCGCGGCGGTTGGTGCCGCGACTCAGACGGCGTTCAGTACGCCGCAGCCCAACTGCTGCGCATGACAGGTCGCGAAGACACCCGTCGGCATGCGATAGACGCCGGGAATCAGGTTGTCCATCACCAGCGCGAGTCCGTCCTGCCGCGGGATGTTGCGGCGACGCGCGATGCCACCGGCATAGTTGGTGAGCGCGAGATTGCAGGCGAGGACGATCACGCCGCGCGAGATCAGCGTGTCGAGCGCACCGTCGGGCCAGGTCAGCGCATGGCGCGCACCGGCCGGCACGTTGATGAACGGATTCCGCTTGGCGACTTCCCCGCTCTCCGGATCCTTCAGCTTGTTCTCCTCGCCGAAGAAGCCATCCGCCCAGAGCGAGTCGTTCATCACCATCGGCACGGCGCCGTGGCGAATGACGAGCACCGCGCTGACGTCGCTGTCGGCGAGGCCGTAGACATCCTTGTAGCCCTGCAGGAACGACCGCGCCTGATGCAGGCAGACGCCCTCGGAGATCTCGTGCGCGTCGAAGGCCATCTTGTGGCGACCGGTCACCCGCGCGACCCACGACATGTCCCAGCTGCCCTGCGCGAGCGGGGCGCCCGCACCGTCCGTCAACGAGGCCGCCTCAGCGGTCGCGAGCGGCGCCGCCGCCAGCGTGCCGGCGGCGAAGAGAGAGGCGTGGCGGATAAACTCGCGGCGCTGCGTCATCGGTCGGGACTCTCGGGTGAGGGGGACTCCTGCAACTTGCGCGCTGCGGCGTCTTCGCGCCACAGCAGCAGCGCCAACAAGGCCGCGCCGCAGCTGACGCCGATATCCGCCACATTGAACGTCCAGAAGCGCCAGCTCGCGGTGCCGACGTCGATGAAATCCACCACGCCGCGATCATGCCGCAGGCGATCGATCAGGTTGCCGATCGCACCGGCCGTGAGCAGGCCCAGAGCCGCCGGCACGCCGCGCGACTGCGCCGGCGACTGACGCAGCAGGACCAGCAAGTACGCCACCATGCCGATGGCGACGATGCTGAAGAATGGCCGCGAGAAATCGCCCACGGAGAGGCTCATCGCCGCACCGGTGTTGTACGTCAGCGTCCAACGCAGCGTGCCGCCCAGCACTTCAACGGGCACGTGCAGCGCAAGCGACGCCTCGGCCCAACGTTTGGTGAGCACATCGAGCAGCAAGACGGCGCCGAAGCTGGCGGCGAAGGCCCGGGTGCGCGGTGCGGAGGAGACAGCGGTGAAATCGGAAGTCACGGAGTTCGGAGCACTGAATGGGATGAAGACCTAACTTACGCGGCGCCCCTCGTGGTTCCTACCTCCGCCGACCCGCTCCGGTTTCCTCTCCTGCCGCTCCGCGACGCTCCTTCGCTGCCCATCGATGCCGTGCTGCCCGATGTCGCGGCCGCATTGGCAGACGTCGGCGTGGCCGTGGTGATCGCCGCGCCCGGCGCGGGCAAGACGACGCGCCTGCCCCTCGCCCTGCTCGACGCCGCCTGGCGAGGCGATGGCCGCGTGCTGGTCCTCGAGCCACGGCGGCTTGCGGCGCGCGCCGCCGCCGAGCAGATGGCGCGCCTGCTGGGCGAACCCGTGGGCCGGACGGTGGGCTATCGCGTGCGCCTCGACGCTCGCGTGAGCGCGGCCACGCGCATCGAAGTCGTGACGGAAGGCATCTTCACGCGCATGGTGCAGGAGGATGGCGGACTCGACGGAGTGGCCGCCGTGCTCTTCGATGAGTTCCACGAACGGCATATCGGCAGTGACCTCGGCCTCGCCCTCGCACTGGAATCACGTGCGGTGCTGCGGCCAGACCTGCGCCTCGTCGTGATGTCTGCCACGCTCGAGGCAGCGCCGGTCGCGCGGCTGCTCGGTGATGCGGCGCCCGCGCCGGTGATCGTGAGCGAAGGCCGAGAGTATCCGGTCACGACGGCGTACCGACCGCCGCGCGACGGCGTACCGTTTGCGACGACGGTGGCGAATGCGGTGCGCAGCGCCCGGCGCGAGCACGAGGGCGACGTGCTGGTGTTCCTGCCGGGCATCGCGGAGCTGCAGCGCGTCCGCACCGCGCTCGAGGACGGGCCGTTGGACGCGCGCATCGAGCTGCTGCACGGTTCGCTCGCGCTCGACGACCAGGACCGCGTGCTGCGACCGCGCGATGCTTCTCCACGGGTGATCCTGAGCACGGCCATCGCCGAGTCGTCGGTCACCTTGGATGGTGTGCGCGTCGTCATCGACGCCGGACTCGCCCGCGTACCGCGCTTCGATGCGCGCAGCGGCATGACGCGACTCGAGACGCTCCGGGTCTCACGCGCATCGGCCGATCAACGGCGCGGGCGCGCGGGCCGAACGGCGCCGGGCCATTGCATCCGCCTGTGGGATGAGGGCCAGCAGGCCGCACTCGCCGAACGTCCGGTTCCGGAGATTCTCGAGACGGATCTCGCACCGCTGGCCTTGGAGCTCGCCTGCGCGGGCCTCGCCGATGCCAGCGCATTGCGTTGGCTCGACACGCCCAGCTCCGGGGCGCTCGCCCAGGCACGCACGCTGCTCCGCGACCTCGGCGCCCTGGATCGCGACGGCCGCGTGACGGCGCACGGCCGTGCGATGGCCGCGTTGGGCATTGCGCCGCGCTTGGCGCATCTCGCGCTGCGCGGTGCGGCGATGGGCATGGCGACGATGGCCTGCGAAGTGGCGGCGCTGCTAGCCGAGCGTGACATCCTGCGGCGCGACGCGGCCGAGCATGACGCGGACCTGGCGACGCGACTCGATGCGCTGCGCCGTGGAGATCGCGGCGCGGTGGATCATGCGCGCTTGCATCGCGTGCGCGAGGAGGCGCGTGCGTTGCGCCGTGCCTTGCCCAAGGATGCGAACGATCGCGCCGAGGACCTGCAGGCGCTGGGGCGATTGGTGGCCCTGGCGTATCCCGATCGCGTGGCGCAGCGTCGGGCGGGAGAGGCCGCGCGCTATTTGTTGCGCAATGGCCGAGGCGCGCGACTCGCGACCACGCAGCCCCTGGGGCGATCGGCGTTTCTCGCGATTGCCGACCTCGACGGTGATCCCAGCGAGAGCCGCGTGTGGCTCGCGGCCGCGCTGGACGACGCGGACCTGCGCGCCGCCGTGGGCGACGCCGTGGTGACGCTGCGCGAGGTCGAGTGGGACGACGCCAGCGAGCGCGTGCGAGCACGCGAAGTCGAGCGCTTGGGGGCGATCGTGCTGCGGGAGCGCGCGCTGCGTGACGTACTGCCCGAGGACTATCAGGCGGCGCTGCTCGGGGCCCTGCGCCGGCGTGGCATCGCGGCCCTGCCGTGGCGCGACGCCGATGCGCAACTGCGCGCGCGGCTCGCCTTTGCCCATCGGCATATCGGCGCCCCATATCCGGACGTAAGTGACGCCGCCCTGCTCGCGACGCTGGACGAGTGGCTGGCACCGGCGCTCGGCGACGCGCGCCGCTGGTCAGATCTTGCCGCGATTGCGCTTGGCGATGCACTGCTCGGGCCGCTGCCGTGGGCCGCGCGCGAGCGGCTTGACCGCATTGCGCCGACGCAGCTCGAGGTCCCCAGCGGCTCGCGCATTCGCGTGGATTACGCCGACGTCGCGCATCCCGTGCTCGCCGTGAAGCTGCAGGAGTGCTTCGGACTCACCGAAACGCCACGACTCGCGGAAGGCCGCGTCCCGGTCACGATGCATCTGCTCTCGCCGGCGGGACGACCGGTGCAGGTCACGCAGGACCTCGCGAGCTTCTGGCGCAGCGGTTACTTCGAGGTGCGGAAGGACCTCAAGGGTCGATATCCGCGACATCCGTGGCCGGACGATCCGCTCGTGGCCGAAGCGACGCGGCGCGCCAAGCCCCGAGGGACCTGACGCGCCGTTCATTGCGCGCGGAGCGCCGAGCGCGCGCCGATCGGACTCAGCGCACCCAGGACGGCCGTTCGATCGGCGTCCAGCGCGACTCGCCGTGCGAGTACGCGAACCAGGCCGTGTCGCCAGCCGGGCCGCGCGGGAAGGCACGCACGAGCTGATCGGCGCCCCCGAAGCCGAAGCGATCCATGCCGGCATAGCCGTCGCGTTGATCGGCCGCGAGATCGGTGATCGGGAAGCGCACGATGCCATCGCCGCTGTCGGAGTACGCGTACAGCGTGCCCGTACGCGTCGAATCGTCGGTGTAGGTCGCAATGATGAACTCCCCGCGCCCGTCACCCGTGACGTCGGCGGTTCCGATGAAGCCCACGGTGCCGTTCCGGGTCTCGGTGAGCGTCTCCAGCGTATCGGCAGCGCGCGTGAACACGACCTGGAAGCTTCCTGCCCCGCAGGACTCGCCCGACGGGATGACGACCTCTGCGACGAGATCGCGGTACGACAAGATGCGCGTCCCGAAACAGGCGGCATCGCGCGCAGCGGAATCGCCGGACGGCGGTGCCTCCTTGGCGCAGGCAGCGACGAGGAGCAAAGCGGCGGGAAGCAGGCGGCGCATAGCGGGCTCCGAGAGACGGCGGTACAGGATTGCTGGAGACGGGTACTAGAATATAGAATCGCGCGCGACCGGCTGGTCGCGCCATCCAGCCCTCCGACCCGAGCTGATGACCCGCGCCGTGCTCCGTGCTCTCTGCTGCCTCGCGATCGCGGCCGTACCGGCTGCGGCGCAGCGCGACGGGTGCACGCGATTCCGGCCGCGCGTGGAGCGGCTGGCGTTCGAGGGCAACGAGTCGATCACGAGCTTCGACCTGACGCAGATCCTGTACACCGAGCGCGCGGGGCGGCTGCGCCGCTGGTTCGGTTGGAACGTCGGCCCCACGGCCTGTCTCGACACGCTGGAACTCGGCCGCGACGAGCGACGCATCGCCGCCTGGTACGGGATGCGCGGCTATCCCGGCACCGTCGCCCGCGCCGAGCTGAAGCGCACCAGCACGCGCACCGTGAACCTGACGTTCCGCGTGCGCGAAGCGCCGCCGGTGGTCATCGACACCGTGCGTCTCGCGAACGTGCCACGCGGATTGGTGGACCAGCCGCGACTGCTGCGCGCCCTGCGCGGCGCGCCGCTCGACGACTCGGTGCTCGTCGCCACGTTGGACTCCGTGCAGCAGATCCTGCGCGCCGAGGGCTATGCGCGGGCACGACCGCCCACGCGCAGCGTGGTGGTCGACAGCGCGGCGCGGCTCGCCCGCGTCACGCTCACGTTCGCGCCCGGGCCATTGATGCGCGTCGGCGCCATCGACGTGGCGATGACGACCAACGATTCCGGCAAGCCGGCCTTGCGCGAGGATGAAGTCCGCAAGCTGCTGCGGTTCGGTCCCGGCGATGTGTACAGCGCCCGCGCCGTCGGCGCGAGCCAACAACTGCTCTACTCGTACGACCTGTATCGCACGGTGGCCATCGATACGCTGCCGACGCGCTCCACCGGTGACACGCTGCCGGTGCGCGTGCGCCTGGTCGAGGGCCGACACAATGCGCTGCGTGTGGGCGGCGGCTGGGGCACCATCGACTGCTTCCGCACCCAAAGCCGCTTCGTCGAGCAGAACTTCCTGGGGCGCGGCCATCGCCTGCAGCTCGACCTGCGCCTGTCGAAGCTGGGCGTCGGCGCACCGTTCGACGGCGCGCCCAGCCTCTGCGCGCCGGCGGTGCGCGCGGACACGTTCAGTCTGCGGCTCAACTACTACGTCGGCGCGACCGTGAACCTGCGCGGCGTCATCGGCGATCGCTGGCACCCCGTGGGGACGCTGTACAGCGAACGACGCACGGAATTCCAGAGCTACGTGCGCGAAACCAGCATCGGCGGCGTCGGCAGCTTCGACCGTCCGCTGGTGCCGCGCGTCAACACGACGTTTGCGTATCGCTTTGACGCCGGTCGCACGACCTCCGACGCCGCGGTGTCCTGCGCCACCTTCGGTCTCTGTCGATTCAACGACCGCTTCCTGCTGAACAGTCCCAGCGTCATGCATGCGGCGGGCGTGACCTTCTCACGCTCGGCGCCGGCCATCACGGCGTTCGCCGCGAATGACGAACGCTGGGCCGTCGAGTCGCGCATCGGCACGGTCAACGTCGGGCGACCGGGCACGCGCGTGAACTTCAATCGCACGCAGCTGGAGTACGCGCTGTACCGCCCGCTCTCGCGCACGCTGGTCGGCGCCGCGCGACTGTCCGCGGGCTTCATCGCCACGCGGCGTAACCTGGAAGCCTTCGTGCCGCCGCAGGAACGGTTCTACTCGGGCGGGCAGAACTCCGTGCGCGGCTACAACCAAGGTCAACTTGGCCCCACCGTGTACATCGTGCGGTCGGCCAGTGACACGGTCAGCGTGAATGGCGAGCTCGTGGGCAATGCCGATCCTGCCGCGGGCTTTGACCGCACCGCGCCCGCCGGTGGTACGGCGACGGCGCTGCTCAATCTCGAGCTGCGGTCGCGCGTGGGCTGGCCCAGCGACCTGTTGCGCTGGGTGATCTTCCTCGATGCCGGCCGCGTCTGGAACAACTCGGGCAACTACGCGGTCACCGGACTGCGTGCCACGCCTGGCCTGGGTGTGCGTCTGGTGACGCCGCTGGGACCGTTCCGCGTCGACGTCGGCTACAACCCGCACCCACGTGAGGCGGGCCCCGCCTTCCTGCTGCAGCGCGCGAGCGCGACGACGCTCGGTCGCGCGATCTGCGTGTCGCCGGGATCGACCGAGCCGCTGGACGACGCGGCGGCCACGGCGCTCGGCCCTGTGCCCTGCCCGGCTTCGTTCCGACCGCTGCCGCCGCGCGGGCTGCTGCCGCGCCTGACGTTTCACTTCAGCATCGGCGAGGCGTTCTAGGTGCGTCGTCGCCTGCGCCTGCTGCTGCGCGTCACGCTGGGACTGGTCGTGCTCGCCGCGGCGGGCACGGCGATCGCGGCGACGCTCGCACTGCACAGCGCGCGCGGACGCGCGTGGACCACCGCGCGCATCGAGTCCACCATCGCGGCGAGTCTCGCGCCGGGCGTCGGGCTGGAGCTGCACGGGCTGTCGCTGGTGCCGCTCGGTAGCCTCGGGCTCGATTCGCTGGTGCTTCGCGACCGCGATGGTGCGGTGGTCGCTTCGCTGGGGGCGCTGCGCGCCACGTTCGGAGTCCGCCCGCTACTGGATCGCGAGCTGCACCTGACGAGCGTGTCGCTGGACGGTCTGACGCTCGACCTCGTGCAAGACTCGAGTGGCAGCTGGAATGTCTCGTCGCTCGCGGCGACGGATTCCACGAGCGGCACGGGATCGAGCGCCGGCGGCCTGCCCTGGCGGCTGCGCATCGACACGCTGACCCTGCAGAACGGTCGGGTACGCGTCACCCAACCGGACTCGCTGCCGCAGCTCCCGCCGCGCCGGCGCGAGCTGCAGGCGCTCGCGGTGGCACTTGGTCCGTCGACCATCGTGACGGACGCGCCGCGCGGCAGCCTGCGCGTCGCTGCGGTCGATGCGCGCAGCGAGGATCCCGCCCTCGCGCTCGCCCTGCGTAATGGTACGATCGACTTCTCCGCGGATTCTGCGGCCGCCCAGCTTCCGGATATCCGCATCGGGAACTCCCGCGCCGCCCTGCGCGGCGTCGCGCGCTGGGCCGACAGCAGCCGCGACGCCCGCATCGCGGCGCGCGTAGATGTGTCCGACCTCGACCTCGCCGATGTGGCCTGGCTCGATCCGCTGATTCCCGCCACGGGGCGCGCCACTGCCAACGTCCGTGTCGTGAACGGCGCAGGCGACGGCGAGTACCGTGCCATCGTGGAGCGCTTCACGATGGTCTCGGGCGACTCGCGCCTCGAGGGCCGCTTGATCGCGGATGTCGGCGAGTCCACGGCGATTCGAGACCTCGACGTCACCGCGGCGCCGCTGGACTTCACGTTGCTGCGAGAGCTGTTCGGCGACTCCACACCTCCGCCGCCCTGGGACGGCCAGCTCCGCGGCCGTGTCCGCGGGCCCGGTGGTCCGTTGCACGACTTCGCACTCGCCGCCTCGACGCTGGAGTTCGACGACCGCCGCATCGGTGGCGCGCGGTCGCGGTTCACCATCGATGGTCGTTTGGATCTCGAGGCCGTGCAGACCATCCTGCGACCGCTCACCGTCCACATCGATTCGCTGGACGTGCGCACGGCCGGCGCCGTCACGGATATCGCCGACTCGCTGCGCGGTTTCCTGCGCGGCGTGGTTACACTCGAAGGTCCGATCGACGACTTGCGCTTCCGGGACCTCGAGCTCGAACACCTCGATGGCGGACTCCCCGCATCGCGCGTGCTCGGCGCTGGCCGTATTGCCGAGGACACGACACGCACCTGGCTCGAAGCCGACCTTCGCCTCGAGGCAGTCTCCCTCGCCGCACTCGGGCAGGCCGTCGTTGGCATGCCGATGCGCGGCGTATTGCAGGGCAACCTGCGCACTTCCGCGCGTGGTGACTCCGTGGCATTGGATCTCGCGCTCGAAGGCGAAGGCGCCCGCATGAGCTTCGTGGGCGCCACGTCCATGGACACCGCGCGGCTCGTGGCACTGGGACGACTCCGTCTCGACGATCTCGATGCCAGCCGGCTGCTCGTAGACCAGTCGCTGCCCTCTCACCGGATCTCGGGCGACTTCACGCTTGGCATCGACGGCGGATGGGCTGAACCGAGCGGCCCGATTGTGTTCCAGCTCGATACGACCTCGCGCCTCTTGGACTTCGCGCTGCGCGAGGGCACGGGGCGTCTCGCACTGGAGCCCGGCGGCATTCGCGTCGACACGCTGCGCATCGCGCTCGATGCCGGACGCATCGGTGCCCGCGGACGTCTCGCACGCGATCCGCAACTGCGCGACACGCTGCGCTTCTCGGCCACGCTCGACTCCGTCCCAGCGCTGTCGGCGCTGCTCGGTGATTCGCTCGCGACGGCCTGGGCGGACTCGCTGGGTGGCCGCCTGCTCATTGAGGGCCTCGCGATCGGCTCGCTCGACACCATGGCGGTGCGCGCGACGCTGCGCGGCGACTCGCTGCGGGCCGGCAGCTTCGGCATCGGTCGCATGGAAGGCGAACTCCTCCTCGACGGCGTACCGCGTGCCACGCGGGGCCTCGCGACCTTCGACCTAGTTGATGCGGTCGCCGGCACATCGGCCATTCACCGCCTGAGCGCCGAAGCCACCGTGCGCGATCCGCAGTGGGTCGATGCCTCGTTCCGGATGGTCGCGCTCGACACGCTGTTCGCGCAGGGTCGCGCGGACCTGCACTACATGGGCGATAGCCTCGAGATCAAGCTCGATTCCTTGACCGCGAATAGCCGCGACGCCGATTGGCGTCTCGCGCGACCGACGCGCGTGTTCCGCGGTCCCGACCGCCTCGAGGTGGATTCGCTGCTGCTGCTGAGCCGTGACGGCGCGCGGCTCGCGCTCTCCGCTCGCCTCGACTCCGCGGGCCCGCTCACGGTGCGTGGACAAGCGCTGCGCGTCCCCCTGCAGCACGCGCGCTTCACTGGCGCGATTCCGCCGCGTATCGACGGTTTGCTCACGGCCGATGCCGAGCTTGGCGGCACGCTTGCGGCACCGACGATGGCCCTACGCCTGCAGCTGGATTCGACGCGTGTCGACGCGCGCGAGGCGCCGGAGCTACGCCTGACGGCGCGCTACGCCGACCGCCGCGCCGATGTGCAGCTCGACACACGCATGCTGCAGCGCGATGCCATCGCGCTGACCGCGGAGCTGCCGATCGACCTCTCGTTGGAGGCGATGGCGCTGGACGAACGCCTGCTGGAGCGTCCGCTGTACGTCAGGCTCACGGCAAGCAACACCCCGCTGGCGGGATTCGAGGCGCTGACCACCGGCATCCGCGAACTGCAGGGCGGTCTCGAGGCCGATGTGCAGGTGACCGGCACGTGGCGCAACATCGAGCCGCGTGGCATCCTGCTCGTCCGTGATGGCGCCTTCGTGGTGCCCGCGCTCGGCACAGGCTTCCGCGACCTGCTCATGGACGTCTCGCTGGCGCCAGACAGCGTGCTGATCCAACGCGCACGGCTCAACGATGAACGCGCCGAGCAAGACACGGCCTCCATCGAGGGTGCCATCGTGCGCACCGACGCGGGCTGGACCGCAGACCTGCGCACCGTCGCACGGAATCTTCGCATCATCGACGATCCGCGCACCGCAGAAGCGGATGTCAGCTGGCAGCTGCGCCTGCGTGGCCCCCTCGACTCGCTGGCGCTCGGCGGTGACGTCACCGTCCCGCAGGCCAACCTGTTCATCGGCCGACAGCGGCGGCGCGCGCTGGTCCTGCAGGAGGATCTCGCGACGGATGAGACCTCGTCGCAGTTCGCGCCGCGCCTCGAGGGCCTGCGGCTGCGACTCGGCAACGAGGTCCGCTTGCGTTCTCCCGAAGCGAACGTGCAACTCACCGGCGAAGTCGCGGCCACGGGCACCTTGGACGAACCCGATGTGCGCGGCGAGATCTTCGCGACGCGCGGCACCTTCCGGCTCGACCTCGGCTTGCTGCAACGCACCTTCCAAGTGGACAGTGGGCTCGTGCGCCTGAACGGACCGCTGAGCATTCCACCGACGCTCGACATCCACACGTCGTACACGGTGCGTCAGGCGCAGCGCGAGGACGTGAAGATCGGCGCGCGGTTGAGCGGCTCCGTGGAATCGCCGCGACTCATTCTCTCGTCGGGCGACCTCGGCACTACGGCGAGTGACACGGAGATCATCTCGTACCTGCTCTTCGGTGCGCCGAGCTTCGCCCTCGATGGCCAGAGCGCCTCGGCGGTTCGCTTGGCCACGGCCGCGCTGGTGCCGTCGCTGGGCGGCGCCGCCGAGCGTGCCTTGGGCGCTCGCCTGCCGTTCTTGAGCGAGTTGCAGGTCGTCACGGTGGCCGGTGATTCGCCGCGTGACTTCACGCTCAACTCATTCGAAGGCCTGCTCAACTCCTTCGCGCTCACGGCGGGCACGCAGGTGGGGACGGACTCGTACCTGCGACTCTCGGGCGGTGTCTGCCGCGGCGACAACCGGGCGGCGCGGTCACTGCCCGCGTGGTTCGGCGTGACGGCGGAGTACAGTCCGCGCGAGCGTTTGAGCGCCGAGCTCTCGCTCACGCCGGGGTCTGCGCCCTGCAATCGCATCGGCAGCTTCGCGCAGATCTATCAGCTGGGTCTCGACCTGTATCGCGACTGGCGCTGGTAGTCGGCAATGCGCACGTCGCGGGCGCGTCGTGGCGCGTCGTGGCGCGTCGCGGGCGCGTCGCGGGCGCGCCGACACGACTGCCGCGCGCTAGACCCCGAACTGTCGGAAGTGATGGTCCGCGTGCTTGTAGAGCAGGACGCCCCAATCCTCGACGCTCATGTCACCGAAGATCGGATGATCCCCGCGCGGCGCTCCAGGCGCCGGGCGCGCGGCTGCATCGATGGCGCTGCGCAGCGCCGCGATGTCGGTCGCCCAGGATGCGGGCGTGCGGGCGAGCAGCTGTGGCGCTGTCGGCGCGCCCTTCGGGAACGGCAACACATACAGCATCAGCCAGCGCACGAGTGGGCGCGCCGGCACGAACGAGCGTCGCATCCGGAGCTCGCCCGACGGCATGCGGAATGCCTCGAGGAGATGCGTGACCATCGTCGGCGCCGTCATGCGGCCCCAGCGAGGCTGCTGCTCCGGCCGCAGGGCCTCGAGGCGACGCAGCAGCGTTGCACGCACGGAGGCATCGTAGATCGTCGTCGCCATGCGTGCAGAGTGTAACGGACAGCAACCTGCGCCGCCAGCGGACAAATCTTATTACATTGGGAGTTCACCTCATCCCCCTTCGTGATGTCCCGTCCGCAACTGCTGGCGCCGCTGGCGCTGCTGCTCCTCGCGGCCACTGCCTCTGCGCAGGAGGCCACGCCCGTCGTCACCAAGATCACGGCCGACTTCGGCTACGTGCAGGCTGCCGGTAATTCGCAGGTCACCACGACCAGCGTCGGCCAGAAGCTCACGCAGTCGCGCGGACGCCTCGGCCTCGAGCAGACGTTCAACTTCGTCTACGGCGAGCAGCAGGGGACGGTGAATACGAATTTCCTGAAGGCCGGCCTGCGTGGGGACTACAAGCTCGGCAACGTGTTCAGCGCCTTCGCGACCGTGGCCTACGACCGCAACAGCTTCGCTGGTATCGAGCGTCGCTTCGAAGAGAACATCGGTCTGTCGTGGCGCGCCATCCGCGCCCCGAAGGACTCGCTGCGCATCGAGGCCGGTGGTAGCGTGACGCAGCAGAAGTCGACGACCGGCGTCATCAACGACTTCCCTGCCGGTCGCGCAGCGTTCGCCTACCGCCACCTGTTCTCCGAAGCTTCGTACTTCCTGCAGACCGTCGAAGCGATTCCGAACTTCAAGGACACGGAGGACTTCCGCGTCAACACGGAGTCGTCGGTCGTGGCCCCGATCTCGGCGCGCATCGGCGTGAAGGTCTCGTATGTGGTGCGCTTTGACCATCTGCCAGAACCGGGATTCCAGAAGACGGACCGCATCTTTACCACGGGCGTGCAGATCACCTTCGAGTGACCGCCAGGCTGCGCACTGCACGAAGGGCCGACCCAGCGCGGGTCGGCCCTTCGTTGTCTCCATCCGTCAGGACAGCGTCGCGGCGATCAACGCGGCGCGCTCGGTACCGTGAAGGCGAAGGTCGTGCCCTTGCCGACCTCGCTCTCGACCCAAATGCGGCCGCCGTGCTGCAGGACGATGGCTTTCGCGATGGCCAGGCCAAGACCGCTGCCGCCCTTCTCGGTCGCATCCGCGCGCTGCACCTGCGCGAAGCGCTCGAAAATACGCCCCGCCTCCTCGGGCGGAATCCCGCGTCCGTTATCCGTCACGCGCACTTGCACCTGTCCCTCGTCTGCCAAGCAGTACGCCCGCACCCGTCCGCCCTCGGGCGTGAACTTGAGGGCGTTGCCGACCAGGTTGATGACGACATGCACCAGCCACTTCTCGTCACCATACACGACGGCCGCATCAGGACCGAACTCCAGTACGATGCCTTTGCGCTCGGCCAGCGGCGCCGTGGCGTCGCGCGCCGTGGCAAACACGGCAGACATGGGATGAGCGGCCATCTCGAACGGCGCGGATCCCGCCTCGAGGCGATCCAGATCCAGCAGGTCCGTCACCAAGGCCAAGAGCCGGTCCGCGTTGCGCTTCGCCAGCGCGACGAGCTCGCTGACCTTCGGGGGCACGGGCTGCGGCAGCAGCTTCTCAAGCAACTGCATGGCACCCTGCACCGCGCCGATCGGCGTGCGCAGCTCGTGGCTCACCAGACTGATGACCTGGTCCTTCGCCTGTTCCGCGCGCCGCAGCTCGGTTACGTCATGGCCGTACACACGGATGCCACGCGCCACTCCCTGCGTCAGCACAGGTACGAGACGCAACGACACCAGCGCCGAATCGCCATTCGGAAGCACGAATCCCAGCTCGATGTCCTCGCTCGGCTCACCGACCTGCGCATCGGTCCACGCGGTCTCGAAGACCTCGCGCCCGACGCCCGTGAGCTTCGACTGCAGATACCCAGCGATCGGCACCGGCGGCGGATCGCCCAGCAGACGCCGCCACGCCGCATTCGCGTAGGTCAGAGCGCCGTCCAAGCCGAAACGCGCCACGAGCTCATCGGTGTTGTCAAGCAATGCCCGCAGCTGTTCGCCCTGCTCCTCCAGCAGGCGGCCCGCAAAGCGCAGCTCGATCTCGGTCATCGCCGCCTGTGCGAGGTCCTGTAGGATCTGCAGGTCGCGCTCCGACCATTCATGCGGCTTGGTGTCGAACGCGCAGAACGAGCCGAGCGCCTGTCCGCCTGAGTCGATCAACGGCATACCGGCGTACGCCATGACGCCGTCTTCAAGCAGCCCGAGGTTGTCGTGCACCAAGGGGTGCTGCCGCGCATTGGTGACCACCAGCGGAGCAGCCTGCGCCACGACGTGCTGGCAGAACGAGTAGTCGAGCGGAGTCTCTCGTTTGCGAATGACCCCGTCCTCGTCGTCGCTTGATCCCGCGAAGACCTGCCGATTGCGATCGATCAGCGTGACGACGGACGACGGCACGCCAAGCAACTGCGTCGTCAGCCGCGTGAGGCGATTCAATGCGGGACTTGCGGGAGAATCGAGCAAGCCTGTCGCCGCGACGGCCGCAAGGCGCTTGGGCGCAGCGATGACCGCAGGATCGGCATTGGGCATACTGCAAACTGCACTAGAGCCTGCTCCGAGGGAACTACTCCGGCCGAGGGCCGCCGCCCGCCCCGAACTCGCGCCGAAGGCTCTCCGCGTCCCATGCGGCATCATCTTGTGACGCCGGGACCGACCGGTCCTCGCGCAACTGCCGCTCCAGATCCCGGATGGCCGCCCGCGCCTCGGATAGATGCGCTTCACTGTCGCGGAAGATGCCAGCGAGCCGCTTGGTGTTCGCATCATCACGCTTGCGGAATGTCTGCGCCAGTCGCCAGCTCGCGTGCGCCCGCCAGCCAAGGACGCGCAGGGCGTCCGCGCCGAGGCGCATCGCGGCATCGACGGACTCGCGGAACACGTGCTCGACGCCGGCCTCGTAGAGCTCATACGCCGAGAGACGTCCCGCGGCGCGCGCAAAGATGCGCACATGCGGAAAGGCGTGCGCGATGCGCTGCGCGAGGGCGAGGTTCACGGCGGCGTCGCCGACGCAGAGGATGACGATCCGCGCCTTCTCGATGCCCGCGCTGCGCAGCAGCTCCTCACGCGACGCATCGCCGAAGTACACGCGAAGCCCCATGCGACGCAGGACATCGACGCGGTCAGCGTCCAGGTCCAACACCGTGCACTCGACGCCCGCGGCTCCCAACAGCCGCCCCACGGAGCTGCCGAAGTCGCCGAAGCCGACGATGAGCACCGAATGCTCGGATTCCGGGCGGTCCATCTCGCGCTCCGGACTGGCCGCCGCCTGCGCCCGAGGTGCGATCACGCGCTCCCAGAACAGGAGCAGCAGCGGCGTCATGGCCATCGACAGCGCGATCGCCGCGACCAGCACGCCCGTCACCGATGCCCCCAGCACGCCATTCTGCGTCGCGAACGACACGAGCACGAAGCCGAACTCACCGCCCTGCGCCAGCGCGAGCGCAAAGAGCAGGTGCTGATCACGCGCCATGCCCGCCACGCGTCCGATGCCCCAGAGCACCGCGAACTTCAGCACGATCAATCCGGCCACGGCGCCAAGCACCAGTCCCAACCGCTCGCCAACCAACGCGAAATCGATGCTCGCGCCCACGGCCATGAAGAACACACCGAGCAGCAGGCCCTTGAACGGCTCGATGTCACTCTCGAGCTCGTGACGGAACTCACTCGTCGCGAGCACCACGCCACCGAGGAATGTGCCCAGCGCCGGCGACAATCCCACCAGCTGCATGAGCACGGCAATGCCGATCACCAACAGCAAGGCGGCGGCCGTGAAGGTTTCCCGCAACCGCGCCTTCGCGATGCTCCGAAACGCCGGCGGCACCAACAGTCGGCCCACCCCGATGATCGCCGCCACCGCCGCAATCGTGACGCCCGCGCGCTGCCACCCCGGGAGATGCTCGGCCCACGCACCCGCACCATGCGCATCCCCAGTCGTCGCCACCGCCTGCGTCGCCAAGAGCGGCAACAGTGCGAGGATGGGGATGACCGCGAGATCCTGGAACAGCAGCACCGCGAAGGACTTCTCGCCGGCGTCACTCTTCATCCAGCCCTTCTCCTGCAGCGACTGCAGCACGATGGCCGTCGACGACAACGCCACGATCGCCCCCGTCGCCAGCCCCTCCTGCCAGCGCAGTCCGAAGGCCACCATGGCGCCGGTGACGGCGAGCGTCGTCGCGGCCACCTGCGCAGCGCCCAAGCCGAGCAGCGCGCCTCGCAGTCGCCAGAGGAGCGCCGGCTCGAGCTCGAGACCAATCACGAACAGCATCATCACGACGCCGAACTCCGCGGCGTGCATCACATCCTGACCTTCGGCTCCGACAAATCCCAACACGGACGGGCCAATCACCACACCGGCGAGCAAGTAGCCGAGCACGGAGCCGAGGCCGAATCGCTTGGCGATCGGCACGGCGATCACCGCCGCGGCAAGGTACACGGTCGCCGACAGCAAGAAGCCTTGCATGCGTCAGCCCTCCCCGAGCCGGCGAATCAGCGCCGCGTACGACGCCGTCGCGTCGGCCACGCCCTGCGGCGTGATGACATGCGTCCCCGCGACCACCCAGGGTTCAGCGAAGGGCATGCGACACAGCCGCGCCGTCGCCTCAACCGGCGCAAGGAACTCGCGGAACGTGAGGCGGTTGAAGCCCTCCGGTCCATACGCTTGGTCGCGGCCACCCGCCGTCATCGCGACCTGCAGCGTCTTCCCTTCGAGCGCGCGCCCGGTCGCACCGTAGGCCCAGCCATGCTCCAGCACCAGATCCATCCACTGCTTGAGGATGGGCGGCACGGAGTACCAGTAGAAGGGATGCTGAAACACCACGACCTCATGCGCACGCAGCAGTTCCTGCTCGCGTCGCACGTCGATGTCGAGGTCAGGATACTCCTCGTAGAGATCATGGAAGGTCACAGCGGGCAAGTCGCGCACGGCGGCCGCGAGCGACAGGTGCACACGTGACTTCTCGTACGCAGGATGCGCGAAGAGGATCAGGACTGGACGAGGCATGGACGGCAGGGCGTGAGTGCCTCAAAGCTGGACGCTGGACCAGCCGTGCTCCAGTACGCACCGAACGGGAAGTATCGGACCCACCCCCGGCAATTACCCTACGGGGTTTGGGGGGTTCTCCGCATTGTTGGCTCCGGAGCGCCTGACGAAGTTCGGGCGTACCCCAGCCGAACCCCATGGTCACGATTGCCGAACCGCTCATCCATCAGTACGACGTCCCCGGTCCGCGGTACACCAGCTATCCACCGGTGCCCGCCTGGACCGCGGGGTTTCCCGCCGACCGATGGATCGACGCGTTGCGTACCGTGCCGAGCGGCGACCCCTTTGCGCTCTACGCCCATTTCCCGTTCTGCGCGACGCGCTGCCTGTACTGCGGCTGTAATGCCATCCCCACGCAGCGTCGCGACAAAGTCGACGCGTACCTCGATGACTTCGCCCACGAGATGGCCCTGCTCACCGACGCCCTCGGTTGGGGCCGCCCCGTACACCAGATGCACTGGGGCGGTGGCACGCCGAACCTGCTGACGGCGGCACAGACCGAGCGCGCGCTGCGCTTGCTCACGGATGCGTTCACGTTCCAGCCGGGCGCTGAGCTGTCTGTCGAGTGCGATCCCCGCGTCGTGACCGATGGGCAGCTCCAACACCTGCGCAGCCTCGGCTTTTCGCGCGTCAGCTTCGGTGTGCAGGACCTCGATGAACGCGTGCAGCGCAGCATCGGCCGCATCCAGCCCGTCTCGATGGTCCGCCAAGTGGTGGATGACGCGCGACGTGCCGGCTTCGCGCAGATCAATCTCGACCTGATCTACGGCCTGCCCCACCAGACCCGCGACAGCGTGGACGCGACGATCGACGAAGTGCTGGCCCTCGACCCGGACCGCATCGCGTCGTTCGGCTACGCGCACCTGCCCGCGCAACGCGCGCATCAGCGGGCGATTCCACTCGCCGCACTGCCCGGCAGCGTCGACCGCGTCGCGTTGTTCCGGCATATCGTCGATCGCTTCACGGATGCCGGCTATGTGTGGATCGGCTTCGACCACTTTGCGCGCCCGAACGATCCACTCGCCATCGCGCAGCGTGAAGGCCGCCTCCACCGGAACTTCATGGGCTACACCACGGAGACCGGCCCGCATCTATTGGGCATCGGCATGAGCTCCATCTCTGAAGTGAATGGGGTCTTCGCGCAGAACGCCGCCACCCTCGATGATTGGCGTGAGCGGGTGCAGGCCGGCGCGTTGCCGCTCGTGCGCGGCCATGTGCTCAGCGATGATGACCGACTGCGCGGTGGGCTCATCAAGCAGTTGCTGTGCAATCTCGAACTGCCGCTCGACAGTGTGCCGATTGAATTGGCCCCCGCCCTCGAGGCGGTCGCGGCGACGGCAAGCGACGGCCTCGTCACCGTGCGCCCGGACCGCATCATCGTCACGGAACTCGGCCGCTACTTCCTGCGCAATCTCTGCTTGCCCTTCGACGCGTACCTGCCCCCTCGTACGTCCGATCGCGTGTTCAGTCGGACCCTGTGAAGTCGACGGCGGCGCTCACGACGGGCCGCATCGGTCCGAACGTCATCATCCAGACGGCGCTGACGCTCCGCGACCGCCTGGGGCCTGACATCGCGACGCGCCTGCTGACGCGCAGCACATCGTACGGTTTGCTCGACCTTCCCCAGGAGATGGTCGAGGAGACGAAAGCCAATGCGTTAGTCCGTGCCGTACACGAGACCTATGGCTTGCCCTTTGCCCGCGATGTGATGGCGGAATCCGGCCGACGCACCGGCGACTACCTGCTCGCCCACCGCATCCCGAAGCCCGCCCAGTGGTTGCTGCCGCTGCTCCCGCGGGCAATGGCGCTGCGCGTGCTGCTCGCCGCCATCAGCAAGCACAGTTGGACCTTCGCCGGCAGCGCACAGCTGACGGTCACGCCGGGCGATCCCGTCGAGATCTCGCTCTGCCACTGCCCACTCTGCGCTGGACAGCGCGCGAGTGAGCCGATCTGTGACTTCTACGCCGGCACCTTCGGCCGGCTGGCACAGGCGCTCCTCGGCCCCGACGGCTGGGCCGAGGAAGTTGCCTGCGAGGCGCGCGGCGATGCCGCGTGCCGGTTCCTGATGGGCAGCGGGCGCTGAACGCGCCCGCTGACCAGACTCAGGGCCACGGAAGCGCGATCACCGGATAGCGCGTGCGCTTGGCAGGATCGTCCCGTCCATCGAAGAACTGCGCGATTTCGCGCAGCGCCGACTCCTTCAAGGCCTGATTCGCGATCGCCGAGGTCGGCGCCTGCGCCTGCAAGCGCTGCCGGAGCGCATCGAGGTGATACGCCACGACCTGCCGCACATCCGCGTCGGCGCGCGCATCACCGGCGCGGTCGAGCATGGTGTTCAGCACCACGCGACGCAGCGCGCGCTGCAGCGCCTGCTGGCTCGGCGTCGTCGCGTCCGGCGCGTACCAACTGCGATTGAGGATCGTCTCCATCAGCTCGTGCACGTTCATCTGCTGACGGTCGCGCGCGAAGAACAGTGCCACGCGA
>PNKF01000004.1 GCA_013822285.1 Gemmatimonas sp. | reverse complement strand
GCACCGATGGGGCCACCGGCGGACCGGCGACCCCATCGGGTGGTACAGGTGAATCGCACGGATCAGGCCGGCGGGTTCGCGGTCGGCTTCACGCTCGGGTGGCCGAGGATGGCCAGCGCCGCGATCGGGGCGTTGCCGGTGTTGCCAGACGGCGTCACCGTGATGCGGCACCACTTCTTGCCGCCGATGTAGCCGATCTTGCGGCACGCATTGTCGGCCGCGAAGGTGAAGCCGGCCAGCGCCTCCGTGCCCACGAGCTCCTCGTCGGCGACGGCGGCATAGCTCCCGGCGGCGCCGGAGCCGTTGTCATCCGCGTGTTCGACGAGCACGGCGAACGTCGCGTCGACGTCGGCCAAGGTGCCCATCCCGAGGACGAACGTGAGGGAGTCGTACCCGGTGCGGTCGATGTCCAGGCCGACCAGGGCGGTGTTGTCGGTGGCCACCACGGGGGCGATCGCCACCTTCGGGTGGATGTCGTTCATCAAGTCGCGCATTGCGCGGCTCCTGCGCCAAGGGCGCGGTGAATGGAGAGGGGGTGTGACAGCGGGGGCGTGTTCCGCGTGGAACACGCCCCCGTCTGGATCAGGTGCCGAACTTGAGCAGCTTGATGGCCTCGAAGTTCACGACGTCGCCGCCGCTGCGCTTGGTGACGTAGAACTTCACGTAGCCCTTCGTCGTCAGCGGATCGCGCAGGACGCGGATGCCGAGGCGATCGACGATCTGATAGCCCTCGCGCAGGTTGCCGAAGCCGAGCGACAGGCTGTCCGCGGCCGGGTCCGGCATGTCGGCGAAGTCGACGAGCGGGTAGCCGCACAGACGACCGTTGAAGCCGTTCACCATGTCGGGCTGGAACACGTATTCACCGTTGCCGTTCTTGATCTTGCGCACCGCGGCGATGGTCAGGCTGTTACCGAAGAACACGGCGCCGGGGCGGTAGATCGTCTTCAGTGCCTGGATGGCATCGATGATCTTGTCGGCCGCGCCGGTCGTCCCGAAACCGCCGCTCGTGCCGGTCTTGATGAACTCGATGCGCTTCCAGTTGGAGGACGTCGGCTTCGACGCGCTCGCATAAGGAAGGATGCCCATCCACTTCTTGTTGCCGTCACCGCTCACCGACGCGGCGCCCTCCATGCGCGCCATGCGGGCCGCGGCCTTCTCCACGAGCCAGCCTTCGAGGTCGCGCGAGGCGTCATCGAGGCTCCGCTGCGTGGTCTTCGGCATGGCGTAGACTTCCTGCACCGGGATGCGCCACTCGCCGAGCTTCGGCGTGTTGCTGTCGCCGCGCGTCTCGGTCTCGCCGACCCAGCCGGCGTCGCCTTCCTCGAGGTCGAGCACGCCCTCAAGCGCGTCAGTGCCCACCACCTGGATGCTGGCGAGCTGACGGATCGGGCTCTGCTCGTACACGAGCTGCACGAGACGGCCGCTCTTGTCCGGCGTGATCAGGTAGCCGCCGTCCGGTTGCGAGCCCGTCTGCATGGCCGCGTTCGCCTTGCCCGTGCGGAGGTACGCGTTCAGGCTGCGCCCGTACTGCTGCACCTGCTCGAGGTCCTCGTTCGTCACCGCGAGCGCCTGCATCTCGTGGCGGTCGGTGATGCCGCGCGTGAGCGCGAGGAACTCGCGCACGTGCGCCAGCTTCGCCTGCTCTTCCTTCGACTGCGGCGCGTTGAAGTTCGGGCGGGCGGCCGCCTTGATCGTCTCGGAGAGCTCAGCCTGCAGCTTGGTGATGTCCGCGTTGATGCGGTCGACGTGCGCGTTGAGCAGCGCGTCGGCGCGGTCACCCGCCTTCAGCCGCTCGTCGTTCGCGGCCTTGAACTGCTCGAAGGCGCTGCCGAGCTTGTCGGCGACCGCCTGGACATCAGCCTGCGTCGCGGCCAGCGGGGCAGTGGCGAGCAGCGCGGCACCCGTGACACCCGGGCCGAACATGGTGAACGCCAGCGTCGCGAGCGCGACGACCGTGACCGCGAGAATGAGGCCGAGGCCACCGACGAATGCCGGCGAGAGGGCGAACCCGCCGCGCGGGCCCGCGACCGCCATGCCGAAGTGCTCGGAGTTGAACAGCGCGACGACGCGCCCCGCGATCTTCCGAAGCACGATCGCGGCGTGGGTGTGGACCTTCATGGGTGGTTACCTCTGGGAGTGGGAGCGGATCGTCGCCGCGAGGGCCTCGAGCGGCGACAGGGAGAGCGACGGGGCGGGGGGCTCATCCCGAGCCGGCGTCCCGGTGGCGAAGCCGGAGGCCGCGATGCGTGCGGCCTCAGTGCGCGAGTAGCCTGCATCCCGCAGGACTGCCTCGAGCTCCCGGATCGTCTGCGGCTTCGACGCATTGCCGCGCGCGCTCCCGCGCGACGCGGCCAGCCGGTCCGGGGTGTTCTTGAAGAGCGACCAGTCAAACGAGGCCTCGACGGCCTCGCGGTCTTCGATGTCGTCGGCAAAGCCCTGGGCGACTGCCTCGTCGGCGTTCATCCAGGTCTCGGCTTCCATGAGGGCCAGCGCGGCCTCTGGCGTGATGTCCATCTGGCGCGCGTACACGCCGGCGAGCTGACCGTCCACCTTGTCCAGCAAGTCCGCGACGCGTCGGAGCTCGCGCGTGTTGCCACACACGCACCCCCACGCAGAGTGGATCATTGCGAGGGCCGACTGCGCCATGAGCACTTCCTGGCCGGCGAGCGCGATGATCGACGCGGCTGACGCTGCGACCCCATCCACGTGCGTGACGACGCGGCCCCGCGCGCGCAGCAGGGCGTTGTAGATGGCGATGCCCTCGAAGACGTCGCCACCGCCCGAGTTGATGCGGACGTGAATCGTCGGGGCCGTGATCTGGCTGAGATGCTCGGCGACCAGCTGTGCCGTCACGCCACCCCAGCCGATGATGTCGTAGATGAAAAGGTCTGCCGATTCGTCGGCCGCGTTCTGCACGCTCCGGATTTGCGGCAGTCGGTTTGCGGGGCGGGCCGGTTGGCGGAACTGCGGGCGTGCGGAATCAGCTCCCATCTCAGGGAGCGGGGTGCGCGGGCGTGGCATTGTCAGTCCGCCTTCGGTGGAGTGGGGGTGCGCTCGTCGTCGCGAACCATGTTGGCGGGCCGCCAGAAGTGGTCGCCGCCTTCGCGCGGGTTCTCGTTCTCCTTCACGCGCGCTTCGTTGGGGGCCATCATGCCGTTCTGGATCGCGACCCCATAGCCTTCCATGCGGGTCTTGAAGTCGGCGCGGAGGACCGAGTCGACCAGGAACTCGATGACGTACTCCTCCTGCTCGTCCGGCGTGAGCAGCGCGCGCGACAGCGCCTGCTCGATGCGCACGAGCCGCGGCAGCAGGCAGTCGGTCAGGTGCTCGAGGCCCTGGTGCTCGATGTTGTTGTTCGTCGAGCGCGAGAGGTCCGCCACCTTGTGCGGCGCGACGCGGAAGAACCCGCAGATGTCCGAACGGTTGTAGCCGCGCGTCTCGAGGAACTGCGCGTCCTTCGCGCTGATGGTCAGCGCCTTCGCCGTCATGCCCTCCTCGAGCAGGCCAACCGACGAGCTGTTCTTCCCGCCCCACCGATCGGCGAGGTCGCGCACGAACTTGTCGGCGGCCTCTGGCGACCAAACCGGCGCATCCTTTGGTCGCTCGACGACGATGGACGGCCGCGCCGAGTTCCGGAAGAATCGGCTCGCGTGGCGCTCCGTCGCGATCGCCGTGCCGATGGTCTCGCGCATATAGCCGATCGTCGACATGCCCGTCACGCCATCGAGGCTCGGACCCGGGATGTAGAGGACGTGTTTCGGATCGACGGGCTGCTCGCCGCCGTTCCGGTCGCGCACGTAGTAGCGCACCTTCCAGTCGGCGTCCTGCTCGACGCGCAGCCGCCCGTTGATTGGCAGGAGCTCGAGCGGTCGTCCGTTCCGCGGGTCGCGCGTGATGTAGGCCGCTCCGGCGCCGATCAGCTCAAGTGAAGCGACGGCGCTGCCGAAGAAGGACATCGGCGTCTGCCAGGCGTTCGGGATGCGGCGCAAGAGTCCGTAGACCGGGTGGTTGGTCGCCCGTTCCTTCCCGCCGTTCGGCAGACGTCGATACACATGACAGGGCAGCTTGCCGATGTCTTCCATGATGACGCGGACGCAGGCGAACACCGTCGCCGCCTGCATCGCGCTCTGGGGCGTCACAACCTCGCCGGTCTCACTCTCGTAGCTGCCGGACGTGATCAGGCGCAGCAGCTCCTGCGTGCTGCCGACATCCGCGCGCGGGGCCGTGCGGGCCAGGGCGGAGAGCAGGCCCATCAGGCTCTTCCTCGATACAGCAGGCCGACGCCCATCAGGACGACGCCGACGCCGAGCAGTGCATAGGCCGGGTGCACGGCGCGCGCGCCGGCGTAGGCGAGCGCGAGCCCGCCATAGAAGTGCCAGTCACGAGCGTCGAACAACGCCGCGACGCCGCGGAGCACGGTCAGCGCCGCGGCGAAATACCGCTTCAGGGTCTTCATGCGAAGCTGGGGCCTCGGGTCTCGTAGACGCTGCGGGCGGGCGGCGCGGGCGCGACGAGCGCGCGCGACATCGCCATGATCAGCGCGACGGCGCCGTCGATCTTGGCGTTCGCCGTAGGCTTCGCGGGGAAGATGTTGTCCTTCCGGTCCCGATGCGCCACGACGTTGCTCATCATCCAGGCGAGCGCCGGGTTCCCATCGTGATGGAACCGGCCGCCCAGCACGGCGGCCTCCAGTTCCTTCATCGGCTCGGACAGCTGCTTCACGGTCATCGGAATCTCGACGACCGCCAGCCCATCCTCCTGCAGCTCGTTGCCCAGCTGCCGCGCCTGGTACACGTCGATGCCGACCTCGGCCACGGCCACCGTGCTGCGCAGCTCGACCAGGTCCTCCCGGATCCGCGCGAAGTCCGTCGTATTGCCGTCCGTCTCGATCAGGAACTCGCTGTCGGCCCAGCCGCGGTACTGGCTGTTGTCCGACTCCTCGATCGTCTCCTCGGGCAGGTAGTACCGACCGAAGGCGTAGTAGTGGACCCGGTCGACGTCCTCGCCGTGCTTGTCCTTCTCGCGCTCCACCCGGCGGAACAGGATCGCCGCGGCCGCGATGTCCGTCTTCGACGAAAGGTCGAGCGCCACGATCGCGGGAGTGCCAGCGAACTGCTCGATACGCAGCTGCGAATCCCCGCAGCGGCTCCACGCGCGCATATCCATCCACGCCGAGTCGGCGTTGACCCAGACGTTCAGGCGCTTCGTGAGGAAGTTCGGCTGCGCGGACGGGAGGCGCATCGCCTTCTGGCAGGCGCGCGCGATGTCGTCGGTCTTGACCGACACGCCGAGGTTCGGGTTGGCCTTCGCCCAGGCCTCGGGCGACGTCCAGTCGTCGTCCTCGTCGATCGTGTACACGATGCCGAAGAACGACTCGTCGTCCGTGGTCGCGCCCTTCAGCGTGTAGCCCCGGGCGTCCGCGACCTCCGGCGTCTTCGCGAGCGCGCCCTCGAGGATCTGCAGCAGGTAGCTGCGGACCTCGAAGCAGATGCCGGACCGGTCCGAGCCGGCCGTCGTGATGGCCAGCAGCAGGGACTGGGAGCGCGCGCCCGTGGCCGTCTCCAGCACGTCCCACACACCGCGGGTGCGATGCGCGTGCAGCTCATCGACGATCGCAGCGTGCGGGTTCAGGCCGTCCAATGTCTGGTCGTCGGACGAGAGCGCCTTGAAGCTCGCCTCGGTCGCCAGTGAGACTAGGGCGTGGATGCCGGGTTCGACACCGAAGCGATCGCAATAGGCCGGCGTGCGCATCGCCATCTGGCGTGCGGTGTTGAACACGATCTTCGCCTGCTCGCGCGTCGTGGCTGCGGAGTAGACCTCGGCGCCGGGCTCGCCGTCCGGGCCGAGCATAAAGAGCCCGAGGCCAGCGGCGATGGTCGAGTTATGTGTCGGAACCATCGACTCGCCGGCCAAGTACAAATGGCTCGGGGAGTCCACCTGGATGCAGCGGACGGGAACGCTCGCAACGCGATCACAGCCGACGATTCGGCGGTTGCGCGCGCGCGTCGGTGCCTCGGGGGCTGGCGCCAGGCGCTCGAGCTTTCGGTTCAGCCGGAACGGTGCATCCTCGGCATACGCCGTGAACTGGACGTTGTAGACCGCCCCGCAGTCTCGACCATAGAGCCGCGCGCGCGACTCCTGTATCTGCGGCTTCATCCCGAGGCTGCGCACGAGCTCGAGGATGCCGTCGCGCAACGCGGGTGAAGTGGTAGCGAACGAGCACGAAGGAACACGCCGCGGGCCACTAAACGCCGCCGTTCCATCCGAGTCCATCAGGCCCGCCAGCAATGCGCGGCGCTGCGATTCCGACGCGCGGAGGTACGCGCTCGGGATGTGCTTGTTCCCCAAGACTCCGAGGTCACGCAGTCGAGCGCGGACGCTATCCTTGCCGTCGCTCCGTTTGCCGCGACCGGCCGTCAGTGAGACCTGGTACTGCTGAGGGAGTTCGCGCACGATCATCGGCTCGCCCGTCGCCCGAAGCAGGTCGAGTGCCTGGCCGTCCTGCTTCCCGACTGTGATTCGTGCGGCATCCGTATGCCCGTCACCAAGCCAGTACCCGAGCAGGTACGGATCCAGCGGCAAGTCGGCGTTCGCCGACTTGAGGATACCGGCCACGGGGACGCGATGGTTGTGCTCGCGGCCGACGCGCAACGTGGCAGCGATCTGCTCCGATGTCCGGATGTGTCGCTCGCGCCACGTTGCCTTCGGTCCAAGACCCGTCCGGGGGAGCCCAGTCCGGCGAGAGACCGTGAACCACTCGTGGCCTGCGTCAGCAACAATGGAGCTACCGTCGGAGAACGTGAGGCGATAGCACTCGTGATCGTGCATCACATCGGTCGCGGCAACCACGCGGCAGGGCTCACCGCGTTCATCATAGACCAGGTCGCCGACCTTCACATCCCCCATTGTGGTCCATCCCGTGGGCGTCGGAATCGGCGTGTCCAGAGCGAGCGCCTTCGCGTTCTTTCTCGGCACCTCGATGTACGCCGTGCGGTAGCGACGCAAACCGTCCCGCTCGCGCATCGACTCGTCGGCGTGCGCGGCGGTCGCGCAGATCCACGAGAAGAGCGTCATCAGCAGGAACACCTGCCAAGGCTCGAGCCGCAACGTCCGGGTCTTCCAGCGTCCCTTCACGTGCGGCAAGAGCTCCATCATCAGGCAGACCCTCGCGCCGCGCTCAGCGTCGTAGCGGTAGGGAAACTCCGGCGTCCCCTCGCGCGCCAGGTCATGCAGCTGCCGCGCACACGCGGCGACTTGCCATCGCGCCGCGGGGATCCGGCCCTCCACTGTACCGCGCGCATAGTCGAGGGCGATGGCTGCATAATCACGAGGCTCGATCACCGGCCACTCGGCCCCACGGATCCTTCTTCGGTGCGTCGCCGCCGGCCTTCGCGTGCGGCACGCGCGTGCGGCTCGCCGGCGTGATGCCGAACTCCTGCGCGAACCGCCGCGCCTCGGCCCACGCGGCCTTGGCGATCGCGACTTCGGGCCGCGCAATCCAGCCCTGGGGCGTGAGCATCGTGAGCGCGCGAATGCCTTTGCCGGACTTCTTGAGCGACCGCTCCGCCGTGACCGCGCGTCCGTAGGCCGTGCAATAGCCTTCGAGCGCCGCGAGATCGAGGTTGGTCAGGACGCCGAGCGCGATGAGTTCCGCGCACACACGCTTCCACTCTCGCTTCGCGTCCGTGCTCAGGTACGCCGGTGCCTTCGGGATCTCAACGAGCGCTTCGGGATCCGGCATGCCCCCGTCGCGATCAGGGCGGAATGTGCCCTTCAAGAGCTTCAGCGCCCGTGGCTGCGGCGCTGGTCCGCGGCGTCCGCCGCTCACAGGACCCCCCTCACGAAACCTGACGAGTCACGAGGAAAGCTTCGGAGCGGTCGATGGCGGCGGGGCCCTGCAGGGATTCGACCCCCCCTCCCCCCGGCAGCCCCTGCCGGTGTCGCGTTCCGAGACGGCGGCAGGCATTGCCGGTGACGACGAACACGTACTCAAAGTGCATGTCCGAACCCACCTTCTTCACGCGCAGCCTTGCGGCTGTTGCACGCAATGCACGCCGGCTTGTGGTTCGAAGGATCCCAGAAGAGCTGCTGATTGCCCTTGTGTGGGACGATGTGGTCGACGCACTCGGTTGCCGTCGTGCGGCCTTCGTCGGCGCAGTAGGCACACAGGGGATGTCGGCGGATGAACGCGCGCGAGTAGAGCCGCCAGCGATAGTCGTAGCCGCGCTCGTGCGAGGATCCGCGTCGTTGGTCCGTGCGGCGCTGGTGCTGCTTGGCGTGAGGCTCGCATCGTCCTGAACGGACGAGAGCAGGGCAACCAGGTTGAGCGCAAGGGCGGAGCGGGGCGTCCGGCACATCAGGCGGCCTTTCGGCTTGAGGTGTTGCGCATGCGCGCGCCGCCAATCGCGTCGAGCAAGCGCCGGGCTGCGCGCTTGCGCTCCTTGCGCTCGCGGATCTTGCGGCCTTCTGGTGACTCCTCGTGGCGCGTGTCGTAGTGCCGCGACCCGACGAGGCGATACCACGAGGGCTGCTTCAGCTGTGGGCAGACGTGCTTGGCGTGATGGGCACAGAGGCCGTTCTGCTTCACGCATTCTTCGCAGGGCGCTTCGCCACCGCGCGCATTCGTGGTCATTGCGCGGAGGATTGGCCGGTCGGACTTTCCGCGCAATACCCACCTGGGTAGTTGGTTCATCGCGCTGAATGCCACCTGCGAATCAGTCGCGCGGCCGGCAGCCCGTGCGGGTTCGGCAGCTTTCGCGCAATGGCGCGCACGTGCACGCGCACCGTCGACAGTGGGCAGGCGATGGCACGCGCGACCTGGACAACGGTCGCGCCCTCGCCGATCAGTGTGGCGATCTGCAGCTCGCGCTTGGTGAGCGCCTTGGATTCAGTCGCGGTCATTCGTCGGTGAACGGGGGAAGGCCATCGAGGAAGAACTGCCAGTGCCACATGAGCATCAGGTGAAACGGCACGCAGTCGCCGCTCTGCGGGACGCTGACGCGACGCGGCCAGAACGGGTCTTCCGGCAAGATCAAACGCGGATGCTTGCGCGGCTTCCACGTCACCGGATGCCCGCTCGCTCGAGCTTGCCCTTGGCGACCCGGAGATCGGCCGTCATCTGCTGCAGTTTGAGGTCCATGCGTGCATGCGTTTCCGCGGCGCGCAGGTTCTTGAGGCGCTCCGCCTCGAGGTCAGCAATCGCGCCCTGCAGTCGCTGGCGCAGCTCGCGGTTCTCGGTGATGAGGTCCGCCTCGTGTTGTGAGTAGCTCATGCGGCAGCCTCGTGGCTTGCCGATCGGCGGTCGGGGTCGTACACAGGACAGCCGTCAGCCGAGAGGCCGAGGTAGTGCGCTTGTGACGGCTCACGATCGACCTGGGTGAACGGGTGTCGCTTGCAGTGCACATGCGTGCGAAGCATCGGCTCACCCGCGAGGGCCTCCAGCGCCTTCCGGAACGTGGCAGCATGCAGCGCGAGATCGGGGGCCATTGTCTGCGCTGCGATGTCGGCCGGGTACTCGCGCACGGCGTTCGTCGCGCGGTCGCGCATGACGCGATACCAGCGCCGACCGCCGCAGCGGCACTCGCAGTGCGTGTGCGGCACCGGCGGCAGGTCGGGCGCGCGGTGTTTGAGCGCCGACTGCAGCTCCTGGTGGTGCTCGAGGGCGCGCGCGCGGATCTCGCCAGGCGCGGGCAGCGCACGGATGCGCGCGGCCTTGATGCAGCGCTCGATCGCCGCGCGGAGCGAGACGGCGCGGATGTCGCGCAGAGCGTGGTGATAGACCGCGAGCTTCTCGTCGAAGTCGGTGCGCTCCTTCGGCCCCAGCGCCAGCCACAGCTCGTGGAACATCGGCGCGAAGTCATCCGCCGAGGTCAGGGTGTCAGTCACGGAGGAGTCCTCGGGTTTGTGGGTTCGGCGATTGCACCAACCGGAGATCGGAGGTGGCCGGGAGCAGCGCCGCTGGTCCGACGGCGCGGACCTCGGCATGCAGTTCCTGGGTGAACTCCCGCAGGGCGATCGCGGAGGTCGTGTCATTCCCGAGAAGCAGCCGACTGCCACCGCCGCAGGCCGCGTATGCGCGGGCGACGCTCTCTCCGAGCTTCTGCCGCACGTCGTCGACGCGCGGCGCAATCGTGCCGACCGTCGGCAGGTAGCCGCACATGCCGCGCAGCTGGTCGAGAATGGTGTCGACCTCGACGACGGGCGGGCGGTTGGCACCCGCGAACTCACGCAGCTCCGCGGGCACGGGAAAGAACCGGCACGTCGCGACGGCACGCTGCACGGCTCGGTCGAGGTCTTGGTCCGACAGGTCCTGCACCGCCGCGGCGTAGATCGCGACGAGCTCTGGCGTGACGTCCCTGGGGAACGTCGCGCCGAGTACGGCCATGGCCTTGGCGACGGCGAGCTTAGACGCCACTGGGCTCTCCCTCCTCGAGCCAATCTCGCACGGCGGCGAGATTGCGCTCTTGGCGGGTCACCGCCGACCGAGGGGCCGGCCTTCCGGTGCGGCGACCGGCGGGCGACGGCGCGACCTGGCGCTGTTCCCAACGCTCGCGGACGATCGGGGCGAAGTATGCCAGGGAGCGCGGCGGCTCCTTGAGCGCGGGAACGGCATCCCGGATGGCCTGCAGGGCAAAGTCGAGCGGAACGGCGTCCTGCTCGAGGACCTCAAGCACCGCCGCGGCGGTGCCGGGTAGTAGACTGCGGCGCTTGTTGGTGGTGCCGAAGGCAGCGTCGATGGCGTCGTTGGCGGTGCGGGCGATCTCCACGCGGGCGTGCGCAGCAGCAGCCGGTCGGTGGTCCTCGGTCGTTGGTCGCTGGTCCAAGGTCGGCGGGCGAGGGTCTCGCGAATCCCTCGGAACATCCTCGCGAGACTGCACAGACGCCGCCGCTTCGGCGGGCGCCAGCTTGTCGCGCAGGACGGGCTTGGCCGGGTGGTCGACCTTCTGGTGGTTGGCCCATTGCGTCAGCTCAACCACGGGCGCGCCGTCGACAGTGGAGCGCCACCGGACGGCACCGATGGAGACGAGCTCGGAGATCCACGCGCGCAGCATATCGGTCGACACCGACTCGTCGAGCGGAAACAGGGAGCCGAGCAGCTGCCGGGGTGACCCTGGAATCAGTCCGTAGTCGTCGGCCTGCGTGATAAGGAGCACGAAGGTGAGACGGGCGTCTCGTGAGACCTTCGCGAGCTTCTCGTCGTCGGCAAACTCCGGCTTGATCGTGCGAATGCGCGCCACTAGGCAGCCCTCCGGCGCGCGCGGTGATCGGTGGGATGCACGTAGACGACCTGCAGATTGCCGTGAGAGGAGGGCCGCGTGCTGCGGCGATAGACCTTCTGTCCTGAGAGGTGCAGCTCGGCCAGGGCCCCGGCACGATCGAGCTGGGCGAGCCAAGGGCCAACCCATGACCAGGCCCGCTGCTCGTCGCGCTTGCCTGATGCCACGAGCGCGGATTGCGGGTGCTGTCGACACAGCGCGAGAACATCATCCGCCGTGACGCCGGGGTTCTCGGCGCGGTCGCGGCGGTCGAGCGCGCGCCGCACCAGTGCCTCGACGATGAGATCCTTCAGCCGCGCGATGGCGTCGTCGCGGTCCGATGGCTCGTCGGCGGCGGCCTTCACGCGCGAGACGCGCCGCGGCGGCGCGGGCGGTGCCGCGGCCTGCGTGCGCGCGGCATCGAACAGCCCGAGCCCTTCCGTCTGGTCGACGCGCACGCGAGTGCCAATGATGTCGTGGTCGGAGTGCATCAGGCGGCCCTCGCGCGCACGCGCGCCCACTTCGCCTGGCCGCCCATCCGCGCGATCTCCTGGCGGCGCTCCGGGCTCAGGTTACGAGCGCGAGAGCGGCCGGCGCGACGCCCTGCTTCTGCTAGTGGGATTGCGGGCACACGTTCGCGGTACTCACGGCGCCACTCCTTCTTCCGGAGCCGTCCCAGCTGTTGCTGGCGGCGGACGTAGCAGCTCTCGCAGAACTCCGCGCGGCCGACCATCCCACGCACGCGCCGCGGGCACGTCGCACACACGCCGGCCTCGCGCCGCTCACAGCGTGGGCAATCGAAGAGCACACGACCGATGCGGTCGGTGCGTTCGATGAGTATCCCTCCGCAGCGCTTGCCGTGCGGCCCCTTTCGATTACAAGTCATGGCCGATTCCACAGGTCGAAGGAGTCCTTTTCGTCGGGCTCGAGGGCGCAGGCGAGGAGGAAGAAGAGGTAGATGATCCAGAACTCGACCGTGTCGAGCAGGGCCGACGCAGCACGCTTGCAGCGCGAGATCACGAGACCCTCCGGAACTCGATCACCCACACCCAGGGGTTCGCGTCCCAGCCGAAGCCGCGGGCGGCGTTGAGTGAGTCCCAAAGCACTGCGAAGCCAGGTACGCTCGCCCAGCGGGCTGGCGCGACGACTCCTTCCGCAATCGCATCTTCTTCGCTCATGCACTGCAGCCGCTCGACGCGAACGTCCGTGACCTCGAGCGTGAGGCGCGACGCCCAGCGCGGCATGTGGATAGACGGCCGCCAACGCGCCGTGCCGAAGAGCGTCGGATTCCAGTCGGCGGGAGCAACCACATCCCGCTGCTCACCATCGGCAGCGTATGCGACGCGCACTGCGGTGGGTGCATCCTCAGTGGCCCAGGGCCGAAAGTCCCACGTCTCGCGCACCCAAAGCTTGTGGCCGTCGACGCCATACGGCGATACGAGTCCGACCCGACCTGCGGGCCCGGTCGCAGTCCAGTGCGACTCGAGCATCTTGCCGTCGGTCGTCATCACACTCGGCTGGATCGTGTCGAAGTCGCCGCGCACGACCCGCCGCGTCTGCGTCTTGTGGCCCGCGAGAATCGCGCGGACCATCGGCCCGCTGAACAGGATCGGACGCTCGATCATGCGGCCTCCCGGCCCGCGCGCGTGACCCAGTACTCCTTGGGTCGGCGATGCCGCTGCCCGCGGCTGCGGAACTGCATCGCCGCTCGCCCCTGCACGACGAGGATCTCGAGGTACCGATAGGCATTCTCGACGGGCATGCCGAGCGCCTGCGCCACTTCGTCCTTCGTGCGCGCCACCTTCGATTCGTCGCCCAGGACAGACAAGACGCGCTCGAGCTTGAGCGCGACGGCACCGGTCACTCCGGTGCTCCGTGCCGTGCGCCGCTGACGGAGCGACTCGGCTGGCTCGGGACTCCGCGGCCGACGTGCCAGCTCGGGCCGGCGTAGCGTTTCAAGCATGCGCCAGTGGTCGCACGTGCCGACATTCACGCCAGGCTTCACCGTCGACATGCGGAGGTTCTCGCAGATCTCGACGGTCTGCCCGCTGCCGCCAGGCGCGCGCTCAAAGCGCAGCTTGCCGCCGCACTTCGGGCACACGTCCGCTTGGGCCTTGGGGTCATGCTCGGCGGCGCGGTTCATTCCCACACCACCGTGTGCCCGCACCGCAGGCAGTCGAGAAAGATCAGACCATAGGCGATGCGCGGGTGCTCGCTGTCGTAGCGATGGCCCTCGTCGAGCCAGCACAGAAAGCGGCCGACCCTGAGACGCAGCGACGCGCAGAGTCCCGCGAAGCCAAGTGTCGGATAAGTGTCGTTCGACTTCTGGATTCGGCGGGCGTTCGGGGCTCCAGAGCCGCTCGACTGGCCTTCGCTCAGAGTGAAACCAGAGCGAACCTGCTGCGCGGCGCGATTACTCCCGCCAAGCGGTCGTGGGTTCAATTCCCACCTGTGGCTCTGCAGCAACTCTAGACTTGCCTCGCGGCCCCCGGCACTCTGCCGGGGGCCGCGTTTGCATTCGCCACGCCGGCCGCGCCCCACCGCGCCGTGGCACGAAATGCGGCTTTGGGGGTAACTTCTGCGCCATCCGGCCGTCCCACTGGCTGCCCCGTCACGCTCACTCGTTCGAGAGGCCTTTCATGCGTCACGCTTCGACCGCGTTGCTCCTAGGCTCTGTTGCTTGCCTCGCCGCTGCGTGCAGCACGGCCCCCGGCGGCAGCGATCCCGCGCCGGTGCCCTCCACTGCGCCGACCATCCAGACCGAGCGCGTCGTCACCTCCTCGGGCGGCGGCGGACTCGCCATCACCTCGGCGAACCTCGACAACAACATCCGCCTGCTCTCGACGGGCACCGTCGCGCAGGTGTGGTCGGTGCTGCCGAGCGTGTTCCAGGATCTCGGCATTCCGCTCACGGTGAAGGACGACAATCGCAAGGTGATCGGCAACGAGGGCTGGCGTACGCGCCGACAGATCGGTCGCGTGCCCATGCAGCGCTATCTCGAATGCGGTCGCTCGGGCACCATCGAGAACGCCGAGACCTATCAGATCAACATGACCATCGTCACCTCGGTGACGGCGAACCCCGGCGGCGGTTCCGTGGTCGGCACGATCATCTCGGCCGTCGGTCGCAATCCCGTCACGTCGAGCACGCAGGATGTGCGCTGCTCGTCGACGGGCGACCTCGAGATTCGCATCCGCGACATGGTACAGCAGCGCGTCGCAGCGATGGTGCAGACGCCGTAAGCATCAACGAGAACGAAGCGGGGGCCGGGCGCAGTCTGCGCCCGGCCCCCGCTTCGTTCTCGGGCATTCAGCTCCGGGCGCGCCGCGCGCCGCGGATGCCCCACCAGGCCATGACGACCGCCAGCAGCAGGCCGAGTACCAGCGGAAACTCGGCGCGCAGCGGCCCCGGGTTCCGCTTGCCGATGAAGCCCTCCATATACCGCCGTGCCCACAGCGCGAAGGGCTCACCACTGATCTGCTCGTAGGCCTCGGCCGGCGGGAGGGAACTCTGCCACCAGCGTTGGAAACTCTCCGGGCCCATCGACGCACGCAGCGATGCCGTCATGTTGCCGGGGTAGTCGGTGATTTCGTACGGGTACACCGACGACATCTTCGGACTGCGGGCGATGTCGATGATCACGCGCCGCGGCTCCTCGAAGCGCGGGTGAAGCGTCGCGGTCACGCAGGCCTCGTCGCGGCCGGCCACACAGGCGACGGGTGCCAATGCTTGCAGCAGCATGCCACCGGCGATGCGGCTGACCCCAGGGTACGACGTGCGGTCGCCGGATCCAACGCTGGCGCTGTCGCCAGCGGCGCTGATGGCCCGCGTGCTATCCAACCACGCCGCGATTCCCGCTCCCGGCATGCCATGTCGCGCATACAATGCACAGACACCCAGGCGCTGATCACCCGTCCGCGGGGCGAAGGTGGCCGTCTGCGACTCACGCAAGCGGATGATCACCACGCAAGGATCGCCAGCCGTCGTGGGACGCAGGTACCAGCCGGCGTAGTTGGAGTAGCTCGCGGCGGTATCTGAGGCGAGCAGCACGCGAATGGGTACGCGGGGCGTTCCGATGCGCGCGAGCTCAGCCTCGAGGATGCGCGAGAACGCGGCCCGCGTTCCCGGGCTGACGATGCCGCGGGTCTCGAGCAGGAAGGGCTGCGGCCCGCGCGTCGCGGTGGCGGCCAAGGCGAGACTCTGGGCCCGCGTGAGTGCGGCCGACCATGCGCGCACGCTGTCGGAGCGCGTCAGCATCAGCGTACGCGCCGCGTTGACCTCGGGATACTGCAGCGCGTAGAGCGCCTCGTCCGGCAGGTCGCTGCGGCGGCGCGCGACGAGCATCGTCGCCGCCACGACGCCCAGCACGACTGTTGCAAAGATCCATCGACGCATTAGCGGGGCCTCCGGCGGACGGCGACGGCGCCGAATAGGACGATCCACAGTAGGCTCGAGAGCGCCATGCGCGGCGCGACTTGCGCCCGCGTCGTGCCGCCACTGGAGATGGCGAGCTGCCATTGCCTCAGCAACTCCTCTCGCGAGAGTCCCGCGGCTTGGGCGAGCAAGGCGATGGGCTCCGCAGAGTCGGGCGCGGCCGCAATCGTCGACAGTAGCGACGGTCCCGCGCGCTCCAGCACGAAGTGCAGCACGCTCTCGCGCACGGCGTGCGAGGCCGGTGGCATGCGACGATTCTCCGACTCGCCTTCGTACCATTCGTCCCGCCTCGCGGGATCGAGGATGATGGCGCACTCGGCGATGTCACCGCGGACGCAGCGCCGCGACTTCCCGTTGCCGCGCAGCGCGAGTTCGCGCGAGGCCGCGTAGTAGGTATCCGCGGGGTCGCGCAGGTACAACGAGCCGCCGAGCCAGTTGTTGAGCGAGGCATGGCGGATCACGAGGCGCTCGCCGGCGCCCCGCTTCACGAGGTACGACACGCTGCCCTGCGCGATCGGGAATCGCAGCACGGCACTCGGGCTCGCGCTGGCGCCTGCCGTGCGGCGATAGAGCGGCACGAGGCTCACATACGGGCGCTCGAACATCCCCGGTCGCTGCGACACGATGATCTGCCAGCGCGTCTCGGCGAGCAGTGAGCGGCCGTCATCCCCGAGGTCGCGCACGAGTTCACGCTCGGCACGCGCGAAGGCCTTGGCGAGACGGCGGCGTTCTGCCGGCGGCACGTCCGCCGAGTTGAAGAGCACCTTTGCACCCGAAAGCTCGAGCGAGTCGTTCGGCAGCGCCCGCACGCGGAACTCGGCGTTGGCCAGTTGCTGTCGGGCGTCGGCCACTCGCTCCCGCATGGCCGCGAGTGAATCCTGGATGGCGCGGATGTCCTGCGCGTCGGCGCTCGCGGTGAAGACCAGGCACGCGAACGCGAGACGCAGCGCCGGCCACGGCGCACGGCGTGAGAGGGGTTGCCTAGACATCGAGCAGCGTCCACGGCTCGATGAACAGCGCGAGCGGACCCGGCCACACGAACAGATACTCGGCCGCGCGCTCGATGAGGTCGGCCTGACCCACCAGCGTCGCGGCCAGAATGAGCACGAGCACCGCCACCAAACCGGTCGCCGCGACGTGGGTCGCGCGTCGGCCGGCTAGGTACTGGAGTGCGAATGAGATCGCGTACGAGAGCAGCGAGGCGAGCAGGAAACGAAACGCGAGCGCGCCAGGATACGCCCGCAACAGCGGCGGCAGCTCCAGCGCGGACACCGTAGCCCAGGCGCCGATGTACAGGGCAATCGCCGGAATCACCAAGGTGATGGCGCCGATCACGAAGCGCGTGCCCACCCACCGCGACCACTCGACCGGTAGCGACAGCGGATACACATGCCGCGTCTCGTGGTCGATCGTCCAGGGCAAGGCCGCGAGGATGAATGGCCCGAGCAACGCGAGGAAGCCCAGCATGGGCCCGAGCACCTGAAAGCCGTCGAGGACCTGTCGCAGGGCGTCCTCGCTGCCGAGGCTGCGCGTGAGATAGCGCGCGAGCGTCGGGAAGATGAGCGCCAGTCCGGCGATGCTCATCACCGCCACGCGCGTCCAACGCCATTGCGTACGGAACATCATCGCGAACATCAGCGGGCCTCCACGGCGGCGGCGCGCGCGCCGCTCAGCAGTTCGACAAAGCTTTCTTCGAGATCCAAGTCCTCCACGTCGCGCAGCTCAGCGCCGGCGCGGACGAACCAATCCTTCATGTCTGGCTGCCAACCGCGCACCACCCAGGTCTCGAGGTGTGCGCCGCTCGGGCCCTTCGAGAGCAGCGTGCAGGGGAAGGGCGCCGTGCTGACCGCATAGCCGGAGACTCGCAGGCGCTTGATCCCCGAGCGGAACTCCTGCATCGGCATCTCGGCGACCAAGCGGCCGCCATCCATCACGCCGACCCAGTCGCAGATGCGCTCTTGCTCGTGCACGAGGTGCGAGGAGATGAGGACCGTGGCCTGCTTGGCCTCGACGAATTCCACCAGGGCCGAGAGCACGTCGCGGCGGATCACGGGATCCAAACCGTCGGTCGGCTCATCCAGCACCAGCAGCTCCGGGCGCTGGGCGAGAGCGAGCAGCATCATGAGCTTGCCTGCTTCACCCTTGGAGAGCGCGCTGACCGTCTGCGTCTCGCGCAGCGAGAAGCGCTTGCGCAGTCGTTCCGCCTCGGTGTTGTCGAAGCTGGGAAAGAAGGTCGCGTGAAAGCGGATGCTTTCCTCGACCGTGAGGCGGCTGTACAGGTGCAGCCGCTCCGGCACGTAGCCGATACGCGCCAGCGCGAGCGGCGCCTTGGCGGGCATGGCGTGGCCGAGGACTTCGATGCTGCCGCCGTGCGGCGCTTGCATGCCGAGCAGGCAGCGGATGGTGCTCGTCTTACCCGAGCCATTGGGGCCGAGGAATCCATAGATGGCGCCAGTCGGCACGCGCATCGAGAGGTCACGGATGGCGAATTCGCGATCGGCCTTCCACTGCAGGTCGCGAATGCGGATGGCGTCGGTCACGCGTCCTCCGGGAGTTCTTTGTCGAGCGCGACGCGGACGTCACGCGGGGTCAGGCCGAGGCGCGTCGCCTCGGCGAGCATCTCGCGCACGAGGCGGCGCGCGGCGGCACCGCGCTCACGCGTCTTCGTCTCGGCGCCGATCGGGGCGATGAAGGTGCCGGCGCCCTGGCGCAGCTCGACGATCGATTCGCGTTCGAGCGCGCGGTACGCCTGCACGATGGTGGCGGGGTTGACGCGCAGCTCAGCGGCGAGCGCGCGCACGGAGGGCAGGGCGTCGCCTTCCTTCAGGTCCCCGGCGGCGATGGCCACGCGCACCCGATCTGCGATTTGCGCATAGATCGGGACGGGGCTTCGCGGGTCGATGCGACTGAACATGGTGGGCGGTGTATTGGTGTTGCAATACACTGCCTGTGTGGGCTCAGGCTGTCAAGCCCCTCTCCCCCATTTGCCTCTCTCCATCTCCGCCCTCGTCCCCGTCCCACATCTCCCACTTATCGGGCGCGCTGCAACTCTGCCCTGAAGTCCGGGTGCGCAATCGAGATCAGCAACTCCTTCCGCTCCCGCAGCGACCGTCCGTGCAGGTTGACCGCGCCGAACTCCGTGACGACCCAATGCACATGGCCACGCGTGGTGACCACACCCGCGCCTTCATCGAGCACCGGCGCGATGCGCGAGACGGTCCCTTTCGCCGCCGTGCTAGGCAGGGCGATGATCGGCTTGCCGCCGGGCGAGCGCGCCGCGCCGCGGATGAAGTCCATCTGCCCGCCGATGCCCGAGTAGATGCGCGTGCCGATCGAGTCCGCGCAGACCTGTCCGGTGAGGTCCACCTGCAGCGCCGAGTTGATGGCCACGACCTTCGGATTGCGGCCGATGCGGCCGGTGTCGTTCGTGTAATCGCAGCCTTCGAACTGGACCGCAGAGTTGTCGTGCACGAAATCGAAGACCTTCTTCGAGCCGAGCACGAAGGACGTGACGATGCGACCGCGGGCGAAAGACTTGAGGTCGTTGGTGATGGCGCCGCTGTGGTAGAGGTCCACCAGGCGATCGGAGAACATCTCGGTGTGCACGCCGAGGTGCTGGCGATTGCCGAGTCGCGAAAGCACGGCGTCGGGAATCGCCCCGATGCCCATCTGCAAGGTGGAGCCGTCCTCGATGAGTTCGGCGACGAGCTCGCCGATGCGCGCGATCTCCGGAGACTCGTCGCCTGGCTTGTGTTCGGGCAGCGGACGGTCGGACGTCGTGAACGCCGTCAGCTTGTTCAGCGCGACGGCGGTGTTGCCGTGCGTGCGTGGCATCTGCGCGTTGATCTCGGCGAGCACCAGCGCTGCGCTATCGACCGCGGCGCGCGCGGCATCCACCGCCGTGCCCAGTGAGCAGCGGCCGTGGCGGTCGGGCGTCGAGAGCTGCACGATGGCGGCATCGAGCTTCACGATGCCGCTGGTGAACAAGCCGGGCACGTCGGAGAGGAAGATCGGGACGTAGTCGGCGCGCCCGGCATTCACCGGCTCACGCTGCGAGGGGCCGGTGAACAGCGAGACGCCCCGGAAACGCCCCGTCATTTCGGGGGCCATCCAGGGCGCGGGTCCGTCCGTGTGCAGGTGGTACAGCGTGACGTTCTCGAGATCCGAACGGCGGCACAGCGCCTGTAGCAGCGGGTGCGGCGTGGCGGCCGAGCCGTGCACGAAGACGTGCATGCCGGAGCGGATGTGCTTGACTACGTCGTCGGGAGAGCCGGCGGCGGCGGACCAAGTCGAAGGCAGCGTCATGCGGGGAAGTCTAACGCCCGCAACTACTTGCGTCACGCGGCTTGATGCCGCCCCCGCGGGGGGGTAAGTTCCGAGACACGCGGGCGTAGCTCAGTTGGTAGAGCGCCAGCTTCCCAAGCTGGATGTCGTGGGTTCGAACCCCATCGCCCGCTCTGGCAGGTCCTGAAGGGGTCCCTATGGCCGGTGGCCGCAGGGACCTTCTCATTTCCCACTTGTATGAGTCTGGTCGTCGCGGCGGTCCTCGTCGCATTGATCCTGGTCAACGCCCTCTACGTGGCCGCCGAGTTCTCGGCGGTGAGCGTGCGGCGCAGCCGCTTGCAGCAGATGGCGGAGGAGGGTGACCGACTCGCCGCGCGCATGCTGGCCGTCCTCAATGACGGCATCGCGCTGGACCGCTACATCGCCGCCTGTCAGGTCGGCATCACGATTTCGTCGCTGGTGCTGGGCGCCTACGCACAGGCGACGCTCGCCGTGGACCTCGCCCCGATCTTCGCGCGCTTGGGCGATCTGCAAGACGCCACGGCGCAGAGTGCGGCGGCGATCGTCGTGCTTGTCCTGCTCACCGTCCTGCAGATGGTGATCGGGGAGTTGGTGCCGAAGTCCTTGGCGCTGCAGTTCCCGACGCGCACCGCGCGCTGGACGGTGCTGCCGCTGCTGGCGTCGCTGAAACTCATGCGCTGGCCCATCTCGCTGCTCAACGGCAGCGGCGCGGCCATCCTCCGCGCGCTGCGGATGCCGACGCATGGCCACGCCCACATCCACTCGCCGACGGAGATCGAGTATCTCATCGCCGAGAGCCGTGAGGGTGGACAGCTCGACCCGCAGGAGTCGCAGCGGCTGCGCGAGGCACTGCGCCTCGGCATGCGAACGGTCGGCGAGTTGATGGTGCCGCGCACGCGCGTGGTCGGCATCGCCGAGGACACGCCGTGGCCTGAAGTGGTCGACGTGCTGCGCCGCACGCCGTTCTCGCGACTGCCCGTCTATGAGGAGACGCTCGACCATGTGGTCGGCGTGTTGCACGTGCGCGATGTCGTGCGGCGTCTGATCGAAGGCACCGAGCCCCCGACGTCACTGCGCGACGTCATCACGCCGGTGCTGGTGGTGCCGGAGACCATGGCCGTCGATCGCCTGCTCGAACGCCTGCGTGCGGAACGCAAGGCGCTGGCCATCGTAGCCGACGAGTTCGGCGGCACGGCGGGCCTGATCACGGTCGGCGATCTGCTCGATGAACTCCTCGGCGAGACCGGCGACGAGTTCAAGCCGAAGGAGAATGCTCCGCAGCGCCTCGCCGACGGCCGCGTGCGTCTGCCGGGCGCGTTGCGGCTCGACGAGGCCACGCAGTGGGTGGGCGTGCATTGGGAGGCCGATGCCTACACCGTCGGTGGCCTGGTGATGGAACGCTTGGGTCGACTGCCGGTGGCTGGCGATGTGCTCGATGTCGATGGCGTCCGCATCGAAGTCGAGAAGCTGCGCGGTCGCGCGGTGGAATGGCTCGTCGCGACGCCGAAGGTGGCGGAGGTGGGCGATGACTGAGGGCCTCATGGCGGCCCTCGGGCCGACACTCATCGTGATTGCGTTGGTGCTCGCGAACGGCTTGTTCGTCGCGGCGGAGTTCGCGATCGTCGGCGCGCCGCGTGCGACGATCGATCGCCTGGCGAACGGCGGCAATCGCGCGGCGCGCCTGGTGCGGCGCATCGTCTCGGATCCGCGCGAGGTCGACCGCTTCATCGCGACCGCCCAGCTCGGCATCACGCTGGCCTCGCTGGGCCTCGGCATGTATGGCGAGCACCTGCTCGCGGAGTGGCTCTCGCTCAAGTTCGAGGCGCTAGGCGCTGGGCGATGGATCGCCGCGCATACCTTGGGCAGCATCGGCGCGATCGCCGTGCTGACCTACGTGCATATCGTCGTCGGCGAGATGGTGCCGAAGAGCATCGCGTTGGCGAAGGCGGACCGCGCGGTGCTGTGGATCTCGCCGTTGATGCGGGGGTTCCAGCTGTTGCTGTTTCCGTTCGTCGTGCTGCTCAATGGCATCGGTAACGCGACGCTCGCGCTGTTCGGCGTGCGGCGCCAAGAGATGAGCGCTGAGTCAGTACGCACACCGGATGAGCTCGCGTACATCGTGCGCGAAAGCTCGGCGGGCGGCTTGCTGAAGAAGCAGAGTGCGACCGTCGTGCAGGAGTTGCTGGAGTTCGGCGATCTCACCGCGGGGCAGGTGATGGTGCCGCGCGTGCGCGTGGTGGGCGTGGACGTCGCCGACGGTGCGGCCGAGGTGGCGAAGCTGCTGCGCGATGCCCCGCACTCGCGGTATCCGGTGATCGATGGCGATCTCGACCACATCGTCGGCATGGTACACGTGAAGGATCTGCTCGGCGGGCTCGCGCCGGGTCAGCTCGTGCGCAGTCTGTCGGCGCGGCCGGTGCCCTTCGTGCCGGAGACGATGACGGCCGATCAGGTGCTGGCGACGATGCGTCAGCAGCGCTCGCAGCTCGTGGTGGTCATGGACGAGCATGGCGGCACCTCGGGCATCATCACGCTCGAGGACTTGATCGAGGAAGTCGTCGGCGAGCTCACCGAGGATGCCTCGGCGCCGGCGGAGATCCGTCCGCGCGGCGACGGCAAGTTCGTCGTGGCGGGGACGGTGCGCGTCCTCGATGCCGGCGCGGCGATCAACGCCGTGGTCGAACATCCCGACGTCGAGTCGGTGAGCGGTCTCGTGCTCGCCTTGCTCGGGCGCCCCGCGAAAGTCGGGGACGTGGTCGAGTACGAGGAGATGCGCATCGAGGTGCTGACGCTCCGCGGGCGTGGCGTGCGCGAGGCGTTGGTGGAGCGGCGCCCCGACCGCTGACGCAGTTGCGGTCGCGGGCTACCAGATGCGCGTGACGCCGTAGTCGTCGAACAGCGACTCGGCGGAAACCAGCGCCAAGCGTTCCTCGCGCGCCTGTGCGATCAGCATGCGGTCGAAGGGGTCCCGGTGGTCACCGGGGAGGGCACCGGCAACCTGGGCCTGCTCGAGCGAGATCGGCAGGGACATGAAGCCTTGCCTTCGGACCTCACGGGCGAAATCCACGGCCAGCGGCCCCGCGCCGGGCAGCTTGCCGATGCGGTGCTTGGTCGCGACCTCCCATGCGGAGGCCGCACTCACGAAGACCTCATGGCGACTGTCCGCGATGGTGCGCCGCGCGCGCGTGGAGAGCTTGTCGTCGCCGGCCAGCCACCAGAGCAGCGCGTGCGTGTCGAGCAGGACACGCACGCGTCAGGCTTCCCAGGCGTCGAGTTCGGCGTCGGGCAGCGCCTCGAAGAATGCCGGCGTCACCTGCACGACGTCCTTGAGCGCCCCGAAGCTGCGGGCCGGTGCGACGTCCAATCCCACGAGGCGCGCGACGGGGGTGCGGCCGCGCAAGATGACGACTTCCTCGCCCGCCTCGGCGGCAGCGACGAGCTTCGAGAGATTGGTCTTCGCGGCGTGCATGGTCACGGTTTTCATTGAGGCCCCCTAATTAGCTAACAGAATAGCTAAGAAGGGGGCGTTTGGGAAGTGCCCCATGGTAGGCCCGTCTTGGTGGGTGCCGGTACCACGACGTCTCCCGCCGCATCTCATTCGCGCTGCACCGTCCGCTGACGTTGCGTGAGCGTTTCCACGGCGTCGAAGAGCTGATCGAAGTGCTCGACCACGAAGAGCACGTCCTGGAAGTGATCGATTGCGAAGGGCTGGTTGATGACGGCGTCGAGTGAGAAAGGCCGCCGCTCGACCTTGGGCCCCAGCGCGTTCGCCGCGTCGCCGTGCGAGGAGATGAGTCCGCTGCCGTAGATGCGCACGGCCCCGCGCTCGCGGATCAGGCCGAACTCCACGGTGAACCAGAAGAGGCGCGCCATCTGGGTGGTTTCTTCCGGCGTGCGCGCGGCGGCCGCGAGGGCGCCGAATCGCTGGAGGAAGTCGGCGAAGACTGGATCGGCGTGCAGCGGCACGTGGCCAAAGACATCGTGGAAGATGTCGGGCTCGGGCAGGTAGTCGAGCTGGGCGCGCGGGCGCACGATGAGCGTGGTCGGGAAGCGACGGCGCGAGAGGCAGCGGAAGAACTGTTCGGCGGGAATGAAGCCGTCCACGCCAACGGCGTTCCAGCCCGTGCTGGCGTCGAGCCGGCGGTTCACCTCGCGCAGGTCAGGCACGCGCTCAGGCTCGAGGCCGATGCGCGCCATGCCGTCGAGGAAGACCTGGCTTGCGGTGTCGGCGAGCGTGGCCATGCGACGGGCGAAGAGGATCTGCCACACGTCGTGCGCTTCAGCGTCGTAGCGGCCGTAGTCCTGCGATCGGAACTCCGGAAGCTCGGCCTCGACGGGCGCGATGGCGTCGTGATGGCGATCGCCCGAGGCGGCGCGGTGTGCGTGGGCATGCGGGTGTGAGGCTGACATGACGCGTTGGGTGATAGGGACGACAAAAAGCGCCCCGTGGAGGATCCACGGGGCGCTGGGGAACTCGAGCTCTGGTGTTGCGCTGGTGTGTCGCTAGGCGCGCACGGCTCGGACTCCGCGTCCCGGGATCCGGGGCGTGTAGTAATAGGTCGTGGTGGCGAGGCGGCGGCGCGACATCGTGACGGAGCATACACGCCGCGCAGGACTTCCGTCAACGGGATAAAATCCAGCATGCGACGCTTCATGCAGTCACGCGCGCGACGCCAGCTCGGCGCGCTGCTCCTCCTGGGCTTGGCCGCCGCGCACGGGCCGACCGCGCTCGAGGCGCAAGCGTCGCCACCGCGGCCGGGCGCGGACCGCGGCCTGCGCCAGTGGACCGATTCCTTCCCCGGGTATCTGTACGTGGAAGACAGCCTGCGCGCGACCGTGTACCCTGCCTCCGCCGCAGGCGAGCTGGTGGACGTCGAGCGCCGCGGGCTCCGCATCGACGGACTACCGGACTCGCTGCGACCGTCAGGCGACGTCTCCGTGGGCGTGATGGTCCTGCGGGAATGGAGCCAGGTGGGCTCGCAGACGCCGCGCCTGCGGGCCACGCGCCTCCGCTACGCGCCGCAACTGCGATTCCGGCCCTTCCAATCATCGTTGACCATCGAGACGGCGCAGGCACCGAATGGCGACCTGCGACTCTGGGTGGACGGCGAGCGCGTCGGGCAGTACTCGAACCGCGCGCGCTACGCGGTGGTGAACGAGCTGATCATGATGCGCCGGCCTTGGGCGATGCTGAGGCTCACCCTGGACGATCGCGTGCTCTGGGAGGGTCGCTTCGTGGCCGTGCCGGAGCGGCGGAGCCGGATGCGGTTCACGGAGGGCCGAGTGGAGATCGTGTCGCCCTGAGTCAGTAGACGGGCGGGGGATGGCTGACTAGCTTTCGCCGTCTGTCCGCGGATGATGGTGACCCAAGGCGGACGGGACGTAGCGCAGCCCGGTAGCGCACCTGAATGGGGTTCAGGGGGTCGCGGGTTCGAATCCCGCCGTCCCGATTTCGACTAAGCTCTTTCTACACAGCAGCTTGCGGTGCCATCGCGTGATCAACGTGATGGCACCGCTTCTGTTTTTGCGTGCCGTGGCGGTGCCGTGCAGATCGCCGTGCGGCACATTGCAGAGCCCTGCAGCGTTGATAGCAGCATGCGCCGTCTCGTGCTCGCCATCCTCCTCGGTTTCAGCAGCAGAGCGCTCCCCGCGCAGGTCCAGCCGTCGGCCCCTGTGCAGTTCCCCAACGTCACCGGTCGCAACCTCGAGGGCCGCACGCTGCGCCTTCCCGCCGATTTCGCCGGAGAGCGCACGGTGGTCCTGGTGGCCTTCCGCCAGCGGCAGCAACGTGAGGTGGACTCGTGGATGCCCGAGTTGAACGCACGCCGCGCCGCGGATGCCGGCCTCGCGGTCTACGAGATCCCTACGCTGTCGAGTGGCTGGACGCCGCTGCGTGGGTGGATCGACGGGGGCATGGCGCGCGGCATCAAGAGCCAAGAGGTGCGCGAGGTGACGGTTACGCTGTACATCGACAAGGGGCCGTTTAAGGAGGCGCTGTCGATCGCGTCCGAGTCGACGATCCATCTGCTGCTGCTCGATCGCGAAGGGCGCGTGACGTTCCGCACGACGGGACCGGCGACGGCTGAAGGCATCGCGGCGCTTCGGCGCGCGTTGGGCGTGCCGCAGTGACGGGGACGCGTGTGGTCGCCGCGGCGCGCTAGCGCCTAGCGGCGTCGCAGCAGCAGCGGGAAGGCAGCAGCAGTCAGCAGCCCGATGTAGCACGCCAGCATCCACGCGGGCATGGCCTCCGGCAACATGCGTTGATGCCACCACATCGGCCCGAGCAGGCCGATCCCGAGCGTCAGGGTGCCCCACGCCGGCAATGCCACCGCCGCGCCAATCAGCACGAACAACATCGGCGCCAGCGCAATCACGTAGGGCAGCCAGAGCAGCTCCTTCAGCAGGAAGGCGCGCTCCGCATCGTCGGGATCCACGAAGACCGGAATCGCCGACCCCACGGGGAACCGTGACGCGAGCTGCCGCATCTGCTTACGGCTCGAGGTCCGCATCTCATGCGGCAGCACGCGGTCGTTCTCCCACAGCGTGTCGCGCAGCACATAGCGGTACCGCACCCGCGCGACGTGCGAGTCGGGCCCTCGCACGCTGGTCGCGGTCTCGACGTAGGCCTCGAGGACCTCGCCCTGGACCACTACGGCACGGGTCAACAATCGCGACTGCTGCAGCACCAGCGCCCAGCCGACGGCGACGAAGATGAGGCCGATGCCGCCGAAGATTCCGCCGACCATCCAGCGCTCGCGTGATCCCATGCTTGCCATCTCAGGCTCCCGTCGAAGGTCCGTCGCCGCTGGCACTGCGGTGGCGACGTTGGCGCCAAGAGCATAGCATCAATCATGACTTCGCGCCGCGACTTTCTCCGCACCACGGCCGCCGCGGGACTCGCGGCCGCCACCCCGCTGTCGAATGCCGGCGCCGCGCCGGCGATCGCCGAGTCGACGACTCTCTCGCCGGGGGGAGCCCCGGATCTGTTGATCCGTCGCGCGGTGAAGCCCGTGGTCATCGCCGACTACTCGGGCTATGCGTTCAAGAACGGCGGCCCGGAGAACGCGGTCGAACGTGCCTTCCGCGGCATCACGCAGGGCGAAGACGTGCTCGACGCGCTCATCGCGGGCGTGAACATCCCAGAACTCGACCCGACCGAGAACGGCATCGGTTACGGCGCGCTGCCCAACGCGCTGGGCGTGGTGCAGCTCGACGCCTCCTGCATGCACGGGCCGAAGCGTCGCGCGGGTGCTGTGGCCAGCATCGAAGGCGTGCGCACGCCCTCGCTCGTCGCGAAGGCGGTGATGGAGTTGACGGATCACCACCTGATCGTCGGTCGCGACGCGCGCGACTTCGCACGCGATGTGGGCTTCACGGTCGAAGACGACCTCAACACGCCGGACAGCCGCCGCCTGTGGATGGAGTGGCGACGTCGCGTGGATCCGGAGCATTGGTTGGATCCCAACGGGACCGGGCGCCGCCGTCGCGACGAGAATCGGCCCGCGCATGAGCGCGATCCCGAACTGCTCGCCGGGCTCTCGATGGTCCGCGACGGGCTCATTCGCGAAGGCTCGTTCTGGGGTACCATCAACTGCAGCGGCGTCACGCCATCAGGTGACCTCGCGGGCGTCACGACGACCAGTGGTCTCGCCTGGAAGATTCCCGGTCGCGTCGGCGACTCGGCCATCCTCGGGGCGGGCATGTACGTCGACAATGACGTGGGCGCGGCGGGCTCGACCGGCCGCGGAGAGGCGAATCTCTACAACCTCTCGTCGTACCTGATCATCGAGGAACTCCGCCGCGGCCGCGCACCGAAGGACGCCGGGCTCGAGGCCTTGCGTCGCGTCCAGAAGAACACGGTCGAGCGCCGGCTGCTCAATGCGCGCGGCTTGCCGAACTTCAACGTGCGCTTCTTCGTCGTCGACAAGCAGGGACGTTCGGCGGGTGTCTCGATGTATCGTGCCGGGGAGACGAAGTACGCGCTGTGCACCGAGCAGGGATCGACGGCGCCGGATCTCGAGCCGCTGCTGCCGGGGGGACCTGACGCGTGACGGAGATGACGGCCGAAAAGCCTGACAAGCTGGAGAAGGCCCTGCGGAAGCTTGAAGAGTCGCGGGGGCTGCTCGAACCCGCCGATCGCTACAAGGCCTTGGTCAACGCGGTGAAGCAGGCCCAGGACCTGATCGAGATGGGTGACCGCAAGGCGCGGTTCGCGCTGGTCATCATGAGCGTGTTGAATGCCGTCGCGGTCCTGCTGGTGGCACGCGGTGGCACGTCGCTGATGCCGACGACTGGGCTGTGGAGCTTGGCCCTGGTGGCGCAGATCGCCGTGTACGTGGTGGTGACGCTGTACTTCGTGGCGCAGGCCGTGTCGGCGTTGCGGCCGCGGGGTGTGCATCCGCCGCCGGCGCATGAGATGCCATCACAGGTGGAGCCGGGGCGCTCGATGCGCGTGCTCTTCCACGCCGACGTGATGGCGCGGGGGCGCGAGGACTACCGGGCGCTGTGGGAACGGCTGCGCATGGACAACCTCACCACCGAGCTCGCGGATCAGCTCTACACGCTGTCGATGGTGAACCAGCGGAAGTATGCGGCGTTGGATCGTCTCTATTTCGGCGTGAACCTGATGACGGCGCTGCTCGGCCTCATGCTCGGCACCTTGGGCCTCTACCACCTGATGACTTGATGCGACACTTCGCGACGATCGGCGCGTTGTCGGCGGCGTTGGCCGTCGCGGCGGGGGCGTTCGGTGCCCACGCGTTGCGGTCCAAGGTGGAGCCGCGGCTGCTCGAGGTGTTCGAGACCGCGGCGCGCTACCAGATGTACCACGCGCTGGCGTTGCTCGCGGTGGCGTGGCTGGTGGGGCAGGGAGGGCGTGCGGAGGCGCCGGCCACCTGGGCGGGCTGGTGTTTCGTGGCGGGCACGCTGCTGTTCTCCGGGTCCCTCTATGCGATGACCTTCACGGGGATTCGGGCGCTGGGGGCGATTACGCCGCTGGGCGGCGTGGCCTTCATCGCGGGCTGGGTGATGCTGGCGGTGGCGGGGAGCCGACTGCCGCGCTGAGCGATCGGGGGTCTTGACGAGAATGCGGGTGGGTCTTATTCTACTATATAGTTATAGAGCAAATACAAACACCCCACCCAACCATGCCGACCTTCCGTAATCGTCCTGTTGATGCCGTCATCGATGTGCGCTCCAAGCTGGAGTTTTGGATGGGCCACCTGCCGGGCGCCACGAACGTGCCCGTGGACCGCCTGCCTGACGGCCTCACCGGGCTCGACGGCCTCAACCTCACGCCCAAGAGCCGCATCCTCGTGTACTGCGCGAGCGGCATGCGCTCGGCCCAGGCGGCGGGGATCCTGAAGGCCGCCGGGTATTCCAACGTCGTCGACGGTGGCGGGATGGGCGCGGCCAGCCAGGACTTCGCCGCCTGATCGCCTGCGCTCTATTGCCTGCGCGGCCTGCCCCGCGTTGCTTTAGGGCGATGATCTGCGCCGTCTGCAACAAAGAGAGCAAGAACCTCCGCGTCTGTCCGTATTGCTTCACGCCGTATCCGGCGGAGGGGCCGTCGGCGAAGCGGACGACGTCGACGCGTCAGGCGCCGTCGGTCGGCACGGGTGCGTCCGGCGGGGCTGGCGCGCCGGCGCTGAGCGAAGCGGTCGAGCGACTGCGCGCCCTCGCGCTGCAAGGCTGGGCCTTCTATCGGAAGCAGACGCCGGTCGTGCGCTACTCCTCCGCGGGCATCCTCCTGGTGCTCGTGCTCTGGGCGGCCACTGGTGAGGAGCCGGCGTTCGAGCCGGGCGTCGTGCAGTCGGAGATCATCGCCACGCCGATGCAGCGCGAAGAGGCGCTGGCGATCATCAAGACGACGCGCGAGACCGCGATCGTCGATGTGCAGCAGGACGAAGTCTTCGTGAGCTACCCGGCGGCGACCTTCCCCGTGCGCGAAGAGGGGCAGCTCGCGCTGGTGCAGCAGTTCACCAACGCCGACGAAATCGTCGAAGGGCGCAAGCGCCGCATCTACTATTACAATCCCAACGGCAAGCTGTTTGCGCAGGCGGACGGGGTGCGCGGCGTGGTGCTGGTACGCTAAATCGAAAACGGTGACCGGCGCTCAGCGTCGGTCACCGTTTCTGTTCACTGGTACTGGACGTAGAGCACCTTGGGCCGCAGCGCGATGATGTCGGCGAGCGTCGTCCGCGGATTGTCGTTGCGCTCCTTGTAGAACTGCTTCCAGCCCGCGAACTGCACCGGCTCCGGTCGGATGTACGCGTTCCAGGTGCCGCGCTTCAAGGTCGGCGACCCGAAGCCGTCCATGTGCATGATGATCTGCACGTGCGGATCGAGGCGGATGTTCTGCGCATTGGTCACGCCGCGGCGCGTGAAGCGGTGCACGACGAGGATCTTCGGCGGGATGTTCGCGTCGCGCGCGAGCTGCGAGAGGAAACGCACCGCGTAGTTGATGTCCTCGGCGTCGTAGGTGCCGATGCGCTTGCCGGGGATGCCGCCGTTCTTCATCGAGAACTCGGGGTCGATCCCGAGGTGGAAGTTCGGGCGGCGCAGGAAGGGCGCGAGGCGTGGCAGTTCTTCCTGCAGCGTGGACAGGCCCACCTGCACGTCCAGGAACACCAGCGCATCGCGCGTCGCGGCCCATTGGGCGACGCGTTCGATCAAGGTGTCGGCCATGCGGCCGCGGTACTTGCCGTCCGGGCCCGGGTTGTCGCGTGCCACCACCGCGATCAAGTGCAGCGCCGGCTTCACCGGGGTGGTCGGATCGGCGGCCTGCCAGGTCGCGACTTCGGCATCGAGCATCGCGAGCATGAGATCCGGCGCGTACTCGCCCATCACGCCCATGCGGCGCGAGAGCGGGTTGCCATAGAACGCGATGATACGGTTGTACGGGAGGATCGCGCCCGGGCGTGGACGGCCGCCGGGAATCGGCTCATCGGCGGCGGCCGCCGGCGTCGTGCCGCGAGACTGTGCGGAGGCGTCCGGCGTGTGGGCGGCCACGGCCGCGAGCAAGGCGCCGGTCGTGGCGAGGGCGAGCAGGTGGGGGATGCGCATAGGCGCGCGGAAGTTAATCAGGGAGCGACGACAACGAGACGGCGGTCGGCGCGGATCGTGTACTGGCCGGCCACGCTGACCTCGAGTTGGACCAGGTAATCGCCGGGACGGAGGGTCGCGATGTCGAGCTCCAGCGCGCGTGCGGTGCGTGAGCTGCCACGCGCCGAGACGTCCTGCGCACCGATGCTCACCGGCGCCGACTCCCGCGAGAGCCGCAAGGCTCGCGCGGCACGGCGCATCGCCCCCGCCTCCTCCGTTTCGGGGACCACGGTCAACGAGATGGTCATCACTTCGCCGGCGGGATCGGTGCCGTAGGTCTCCCAGAAGACGCCGAGCTTCTGCCCCCGCAGGATCCGCTGTGTGGGGATGGCGTGCGGGACGGCTTGTTCGACGGTCGTCGGGAACTCGCCGTAGGGCTCGTAGAAGAGCAGGTCCGAGAGCGAGACGCGCGCGCCTGTCGCGAGCGGCGGTCGAATGCCGTAGCGCGCGCGGGCGAGGACGCTGGAATCCGGAGCGGCGACCTCGGCGCTCATGAGCAGCGGCCCCCACGGCGCGCGCGCGATCAAGGTGCCGCGTGCGGGGGCGTCCGTGCGGATGGCGATGCCCGCATTGCTGAGGGTCGCCGGTGTGGCGACGAGCGCGGCCTCGATGGTCGAGGCCCCGCGGGCCGCGACGCGGCGCAGGTCGTAGGCGAGCACGACCAAGGCCGTGTCGCCGCGGCGGAACAGGGCCTGTTGATGCTCAAGCATGAAGAGCCGCTTGGCATACGGCGGCTGATAGCGCGCGACGACCGGCGGCAGCTGCACGGCCCAGTCGGTGGAGTCGGAGCTCAAGGGTGAGTTGAGCACGTAGTTCGGCGGGATGTACCGATACGCCGGCGTGGGATCGTGGCCGACGATGTTCATCACCTGTTGACCGCCGCCCGGCATCATCAACGGCATCTCGGGACCACGCGACCAGGCGCGCGACCAGCCGAAGCGCAGCAGCAGCTCCCGCTCGTCCTCGTCGAAGCCGAACATGTAGGCGCTGGGCGCCGCCCGCAGGAACTCGGCGTAGGTGAGTCGCGCGAAGTGTTCGCTGCGGGCGTCGTTGCCGCGCATCGAGTAGCGGGGCCGCGCCAACCACCAGATGCGGGCCGTGAGCGAGTCGCGCTGCGCCGTGCCGCAGCCGCTGCGCGAGTACTGCCGCCGCGCATCTTCATCGAGATACAGCCCGACGTCGCTCCAGAGGCAGCGCAGGCCGACGGGCAGGGCGACGAGGGTGCTATCCCAGCGCAGCTCGGCGTCGGCATAGCGGCCGAGTTGGTGCAGGGCGAAGCCGCGCAACGCGATGCACCACCAGCCGTAGGCGCGGCATTCGGTGGCGGCCGTCAGCGCCTCGGCGTTACGGCCGGCTTCGTCCAGATAGCGCACGCGCTGGGCGGCGAGCCACTCATCGGTGGGCAGCGCGCGCCCGAGGGAATCGAGCGTGGCGATCAACTGCGTGCGCGCGGTCGTGACCGTCGCGTTCTCGGGCTCAGGCGGCGGCGAGACCTCGTCGTACCAATAGCAGAAACGCCCGACGCGCTCTTCGCAGCGGTTGCTGGAGCGGCCGCGGTGCGCCGGAAGATTCGCGCGCCGGAAGGTCTCGAAGCGCGCCTGCGCCCGCTGGCCGACATCGCGGGGATCCATCGACACCGCCGCGCTGTCGGTGCCCTGTGCGGCGAGCGCCTGCGGGTGCGTCGCCGCGGGCAGCGCCGTGAGCGCCACCTGCAGTGCAGCAGAAGCCATGCCGGCGAGGGCAGTTCGGGCAGGGGCTCTAGGGACTGACAGGCGCGGAATCCACATGCTTCAATGATACCCCGAGTCGCGCGCCGAGTTGTAACTTTCCACTCTATGGACTCGATCGTGTTCGAAGCATTGCACCCGGGCGTGCAGCCGCCGCAGCGGGCCACGGCGGCGAGCGCCGGCCATGACCTGGCGGCCTGTCTGCACAGCGGCACGGTGACCGTCTTCGTGGCCGGCAAGCCGGAGCCGAGGGCGGTGGAGGCGGGCGACCCGTCGGCCGTCGTCTTGGCGCCGGGCGAGAAAGCCCTGATCCCACTCGGCTTCCGTGCGCGCCTTCCGGTGGGGTATGAGGCCCAGGTGCGGCCGCGCTCGGGCACGTCCCTCAAGACGGACCTCGTGATCGTGAACAGCCCTGGCACCATCGACGCGGATTTCCCCGACGAGTGGATGGTGCCGGTGAAGAATGGCGGGACGACGCCGCTGCGCATTGCGCACGGCGAACGGATCGCCCAGATGGTGTTGGCCAAGTACGAGACCTTGGACTTCGCAGCTGGATCCGTCTCGCGCTCGACCGAGCGCAGCGGCGGCTTCGGCTCCACCGGGCGCTAGGCGCCCACCACCCCGTGACCATGCAGATGCTTCGCCACGGATTCCTCGCGCTGTGCTGCGCGCTTCCGCTCGCCGCCCAGCAGCCCACGCCCGTCAAGATCGAGAGCTTCACGCTGACCAACGGCCTGCGTGTCCACGTCGTGGAGGACCACTCGGCGCAGGTCGTCGCCGTGAACGTCTGGTACGATGTCGGTTCACGCAACGAGCGGCCTGGCCGCACCGGCTTCGCGCACCTCTTCGAGCACATGATGTTCCAAGGCTCCCAGAACGTGGGCAAGATGGAACACGGCCAGCTGGTCGAGCGCGCGGGCGGCACCTACAACGGCACCACGCAGCCCGACCGCACGAACTACTTCCAGACGGTGCCGTCGAATCGCCTCAACCTCGCGCTGTGGCTCGAAGCCGACCGCATGCGGTCGCTGGCGATCTCCGCGGAGAACCTCGAGAACCAACGCCAGGCCGTGAAGGAAGAGCGGCGCCTGCGCGTCGATAACCAGCCGTACTCGGCGGCGTTCATCGACTCGCTGCCCCTGATGTTCGACCGCGAACGTTGCTTCGCCTACGCCCATTCGATCATCGGTTCGATGGCCGATCTTGATGCGGCCAGCGTGGACGACGTGCGCGACTTCTTCCGGACGCACTACGCGCCGAATACGGCGACGCTGGTGGTCGTCGGCGACGTGACGCAGCAGCAGGTGATGCGGCTGGCGCAGCAGTACTTCGGCAACATCCCGCCGGGTCCGGCGCGCGATCCCGTGCGCTGCGATGCGCCCCCGGGGGCGGGCACGGCCTCCGTGCATCGAGTGGTGGACGACAAGGCCTCGCTGCCGGCCGTGCTGACGGCGGTGCGTGCGGTGCCGCCGTCGCACGCGGATTATCCGGCGCTCGCGCTGCTCTCGACGATCCTTGGCGGCGGCGAGAGCAGCCGCCTGAACCGCGCGATGGTGCGCGGCAGCAAGTCGTCGGTGGCGGTGCAGTCGCTGCATGATCCCTTCGGGCCAATGCGCGCCGCCGGCGTGTTCGGTGCGCTGGCCATCGCGAACGGTGGCGTGCCGGTGGATTCCGTGCGCGCGGAGCTCGCGCGCGAGCTGTTCGACGTGGCCGATCGCATCGATGCCGACGAGCTCGAGAAGGCGAAGAATGCCTGGCGGGCCGGCACGATCTTCGGTCGCCAGCGCGCCGCCGACGTGGCCGAGGCGCTGCAGTACGCCGCGATGTATCTCGGCGGCCCCGAGGCCATGAACACCGAAGCGGCGCGCTATGCCGCCGTGACGCTTTCCGACATCCGACGCGTGGCGCGCACCTACCTGCGCCCAGAGCGTTCGCTCACGCTCGTCATCGCTGCGGAGGATCGCTAACATGCGCGCAGTCCTCATGACCTTCATGGCCGCCGCGCTTCCCGCGCTGGCGATGGCCCAGCAACCGACGCGTCCGACGCCGCAGCCGACGCGTCCGGCACCGCAGTCTTCGCGGCCGGCGACGCAACAGACGCCGCAGCGCCAGCAGCCGCCGGCTCCGCTGCCGCTCACCGAGGCGCAGTTCCCGCCGTTCGTCGAGTTCGAGTTGGAGAACGGGTTGCGTGTAGTGCTCGTGCCGAGTGCGAAGCAGCCGGTGCTGTCGATGCAGCTCTCGGTGTTGGGCGGCACGCTCTACGACCCACAGGGCAAGAGCGGTGTGGCGGACATGGTCGCCAGCCTCCTGACCAAGGGTGCCGGCTCGCGGACGGCGGATCAGATCGCCGAGGCGATCGAGCGCGTGGGCGGCAGTCTCGCGGCCAGCGCCGGACCCGATGTGCTCAGCATCAACGCCTCGGTGCTGCGCGACGACCGCGACCTGGCCTTCGAGCTGATGGCCGACGCGCTGCTGCGTCCGAATTTCCCGCAGGACGAAGTCGAGCTGTTGCGCAGGCAGACGCTGTCCGCGCTGGCGCTGGCGAAGTCGCAGCCGGATGCAATCGCCGGCCGGCTGTTCGCGAAGGCGCTGTATGGGGATCATCCGTACGCGCGGCGTGCCGACGAAGCCAGCGTGCGTGCGATCTCGCGCGAAGACCTCGTGCAGTTCCATGCCACGCGCGTGCGACCGGCGCAGGGCCTCTTGGTGCTCGCCGGTGCGATCGATAGCATCGAAGCGCATCGCTTGGTCAGCCGGCACTTCACGGCCTGGACGGGACGCGGCGCCACGCCGCCGCCGGCGCGTCCGGCGCCGCAGCGCATGCGCAGCGAGATCATCCTCGTGCATCGGCCGGGCTCGGTGCAGTCGAACATCGTGGTCGGCAACACGACCTGGCTGCCCACCGACACGCGGGGACATGCGATGGATCTCGCGAATCAGATCCTCGGTGGCGCGAGCGACTCGCGGCTGTTCACGATCCTGCGCGAGGAGAAGGGGTGGACCTATGGGGCGTACTCCGATGTCGCCGAAGTGCGCGGCGTGGGGTCCTTCACGGCGAGCGCCGAGGTGCGCACGGACGTGACGGACTCCGCGCTGGTGGAGCTGCTGCGGCAGGTGCGCCGCATGGGCAGCGAGACCGTGCCGTCGGCGGAGTTCGAGCGGCAGCAGCAGACGCTCACCGGTCGCTTCCCGTTGCAGATCGAGACGGCGCAGCAGGTGGCGGGGCAGGTGGCACGGGCGAGGCTACTCGGCCTCCCCAATGACTATGTGCAGACGTATCGGCAGCGGCTCGCCGCGCTGACGCCGCAACAGGTGCAGGCGGCGGCGCGCGCCGGCATGCGCGCCGATGCGGCGTTGATCGTCGTGGTGGGTGACGGACTTGCCCTGCGCGATCGCCTCGCCGCGATCGCGCCGGTGACCTTGGTGGATGTGGACGGCAATCCGATGGCCGCCGAGGCGATGGAAGTGAAGCCGATTCCGCTCGCGCTCAACCCCTCGGCACTCCGCGCGAGCAGCGATTCGTTCGCGGTGATGGTGCAGGGCCAGAACTTCGGCTACCAGACGACGGCGCTCGAGCGCAGTGCCACGGGGTGGATCTTCCGCGAGCGCAGTGTGCTCGGGCCGATCCTGCAGCAGCAGACGACGGTGGAGTTCTCCAACGCCGTGACGATGCAGCGCACCGAGCAGAGCGGGAAAGTGCAGGGCAACGACCTGCGCATTCTCGTGCAGTACGTGGACGGCAAGGCCAGCGGCGAAGGCGTGACGCCGGGACAGGCGGGCATGCAGCCGGTCAACTACAAGGATGTCGCGGTGCCGGCAGGCACGGTCGATGACAACGTCGTGGTGGCCTTGTTGCCGTTCTTCACCTGGGCCGAAGGCGCGACGATCGAACTGTCGGTGTTCGCGTCGGGCCGTGGCGTGGTGGAGCGTCGCACGTTCCGCGTCGAGGGCGTGGAAGTGGTGAACCTGCCGATCGGCGCGGTGGCGGCGTACCGTGTGAGCTATGCGGGAGGAGAGGCGCCAGGGACGTACTGGATTGAGCAGGCGGCGCCGCATCGGGTGCTGAAGTTTGGGCCGGCGGGAGTGCCGCTGGAGTTTGTGCGAGTGCGATAACCGCAGCTGTAAGCTCTAAGCTGTAAGCTGAGAGTGAACGGCACTTACAGCTTAGAGCTTACAGCTTTCAGCTGCAGTTCAACGTGCAGACAGAAGCGGCCCCGGCGAACGTCGCCGGGGCCGCTTCTGCTTCTCCCTTCTCTCGGCTCTTACGGATTCAGCAGCCGATCAATCTGCCACCGCGCGTCCTGGATATGCGCCCGGGTCGCCGCATCGCCAGCCTTCGGCAACGCCGCCGCCAGTGCGGCGTCGAGGCTGCGCAACTCCATCCGCAGCATCGCCTTCACGTCGGTGCTCGGGCGGGCCGGGGCGGTGAAGCTCTGGCCGGTCTGGGCGCTCGACGAGATGCGCGGGGTGGTCGAAGCCGGCGCGTTCAGCTTGCCCGCGACGGCTTCGAGGTAGATGCGCTGCAGGCCGCGACGGTACGCATCCACACGCACCGAGCCCGCGCTGAGCTCGCTCCAGATCCCGCCACGCATGTCGGCGAGGAACTCGGCGAGCGGATACGGACGCACCGTGCCCGGGACGGCTTCGTACTCCACCAGGCGCGCCATGCGGTTGTCATCCATCATGAAGCCAAGGATGCCACGCTGCATGTTGTTAATGCGGGCGATCGAACCTTCCGGCTCGAGGCGACGCAGGATCGCCGGGTCGAGCATCCAGGTCGGGGTCGCGAAGACCTGCTGCTGGATGAACTGCACCGCGGCACGCTGACGCTCGCGCGGGATCGGCGTGAAGCGCGCGCCCGGCTGCGAGCCGTACTTCTCCTGACCGTCCGACGAACCGACGATCGCGGCCACGTGACGCACTTCGTTCGTGAACTGCCCGAGGATGCGGCCGTAGCCTTCCTTGGTATAGGACACGTCTTCGTACGGCTGCGTGGTGGCCGGCAGCAGCATCGGGATGAGGCGCTTCAGGTTGCGGATGCCGAGCTCGGAGCTCTTGATCGCGTCCTGGTCGCCGACGGCTTCGCTGTACGCCGTGTACGGGATCGAGCCGAAGTCGTCCGGCACGCCGTAGCGGAACCACGGCACCGTGTCCTGCTGGCGCGCGAGGGCGTCGAGCTGCGGGCGCTCGTCATCGGCGTTTCGCGTACCCGGGAACACCGAGTAGCCCCACTTGATCGCGAACTTGTCGTACGGTCCCACCTGCGGGATCAACGTGTGCAGCGGGAGGTTGTCCTCAGGCTGCGCCACGTAGTTGAAGCGGGCGTAGTCCATGATCGTCGGCGAGTGGCCCATCTTCTCCACCCAGCTGCGCGAGCGCACGGAGTCGGCCGGGTACATGGCCGAGGCGACCTGGTTGTGCGGCAGGCCGAGCGTGTGGCCCACTTCGTGGGCGACGACGAACTGTACGAGGCGACCCTGCAGCGAATCGGGCAGCGGGAGGCGCGCGGCGCGCGGATCCAGCGGACCGACCTGCGTCCAATACCACCAGGTCTGCAGGTTCATGATGTTGTGGAACATCATTACGTCGGCTTCGATGATTTCACCGGAGCGCGGATCGACGATGCTCGGGCCGACGGCGTTCTCGGTGGTCGACGCCAGCCAGCGCACCACGGAGTAGCGCGCGTCGTCTGGCGACCAATCCGGATCCTGCTGCTTGCTCGGCGCCTCGGCGGCGACGATGCCACGACGGAAGCCCGCTGCCTCGAAGGCCGGCTGCCACTCCTCGATGCCCGCCTTCACGAAGGGCACGAGCCAGGTCGGCGTCGCCGGATCCACATAGTACGTGATCGGCTTCACCGGCTCGGAGATCGCGGCGTTCGGATCCTTCTTTTCTAGGCGCCAGCGCGAGATGAACGAGCGCGTCTGCGCACGCTGCTCGGGGCGCGAGAAGTCCACGGTGTTCGTGTGGAAGTAGCCGACGCGCGAGTCGCGGAGACGCGGACGCATCGGCGTCTCCGGCAGCTTCACCATCGACCAGTGCACGACGAAGCTCTTCGAGACCGTCGGCGTGCCCGGCGGCGGCGCCTGGGCCGGCAGGCCCGGGATGAAGCTCTGCGCGCTGGGCTGCGCATTCACCGTGAGCACGGCTTCGACCTCGACGTTGGTCGGGAAGGTCGCGACCGACTCGAGGAAGGAGCGCGCCGCGTCGATCTGCCCGCGCGACTGCTGCACGATGCTGATCTCGTTCGGCGGGTTCGTATACAGGCGCGAGACGTCGATGACGGCGGCCGAGTCGGCGCCGTAGGCTTCGACGTTGAACGCCGCGAGGATGGCGTCGTAGTTCGAGCGATCGACCGCTTCCGCGATCGGGTTGTTCGGATCGGCGATGATGTTGAACTGGATGCGGCGGAGCAGGACGCGGTTGCCGCGACGCTCCCAGCGCACGACTTCGCTGGCGATCTCGTCGCCGCCGAGGCCGTCGGTGCGCGAGTTGTACGCGGCACGCGTCACGAGCAGGAGGTCCTTGCCCATCTCGCGGGCCGGGATCTCGAACAGCAGGCGCCCGCTGCCGATGCGATGCGTCTTGAACAGGCCATCCTTGGTGACGAGCCCTTCACCGCGCACGACCTGCGCGTACGGACGCGGCTGCGGATCCTGCTGGCCACCGGCGGCGCCACCTTGGGCGCCACCCTGCGCGGCGCCTTGAGCGGCGCCTTGGGGCGCGCCATTCGCGGGGCCCGTCTGGGCCGGCGCGGTGCGGGCCGGGGTCGGGGTGGGGGCGGGAGTCGTCGCGGCGGCCGGCGTGCATGACACGGCGGCCAACGCGAGTCCAGCCGAGACGAACAACGGTCTGCTGAATCGCATCGGACCTAGGGAAGAGGTGATGGTGGGGATGAGGAATCTACGGCGCGCGGCGGACCGGCGTTGACGCCGTCTGGATGGCAGTGTCCCCGAAGCGCTCTCGGACTTTGTCGACGGCGCGCGACAGCGCGCGGTCCTCGGCGCGCTCGACCGGAGCGGGACCGCCGGCGAACAGGCCGAGCTGTTCGGCGTCGCGTGCGGCCACGAGACCGCCCAGCGCGACGCCGACGAGGCGGGCAGGGAAGCGTCGTGCCGCGCGCAGCTTCTGGAGCAGGCTGACCGCGAGATCGCCGATGGCGCGGTCGCTTTCGAGGGGCTCAGGCGCAGTCCGGCTGGCGAGGCGCGTGGTGAAGTCTGCATCGCGGACCTTCACCGTCACGCTGCGGGCGGCGAGCTGCGAGTCGCGGAGCTCGGCGGCGGCCTTGGCGACCAAGGCGCGCAGGTGCGCGCTCAGTTGGGTGTCGTCGGCGACGTCTCGCGAGAAGGTGCTCTCGCGGCTGATCTGCTTGGAGGTGCCGCGCGGCTCGACGGGCGCCGTGTGGATGCCGCGCACGCGCGCATACAACCACTCGGCAGGGCGGCGGCCGAGCCAGCGGGCCAGCGTGGCGCGGTCGTGCGGCAGGACGTCTTCGACGCGCACGAGTCCGAGGCTGCGCAGCTTGTCCTGCATCTTGGGCCCCACGCCCGGCAGCTCGGCCAAGGTCAGCGTCGCCAGGAAGGCGCCTTCGCCGCCGTCGGCGACGATGCGCACGCCGGTCGCATCTGTGCCCGGACGCGGCTTC